>JADFMB010000194.1 GCA_022564115.1 Pseudomonadota bacterium | reverse complement strand
GCGACGAGGACGTGGAGATTTGCTCCGCCATCGGCGATCACGGCAAGCCGCTGATCGAGGCCGCCTGGAACAAGCGCCAGGAAAAGGGTGCGGATACCGTCAATGTGCTGACCCACTGCAACGCCGGCTGGCTGGCGACGGTGGACTGGGGGACGGCGCTGGCGCCCATCTACAAGGCCCATGACGCCGGCTTGCCCGTCCATGTGTGGGTCGACGAAACCCGGCCCCGCAACCAGGGCGCCAGCCTGACGGCTTGGGAACTGGGCCAGCATGGGGTGCCTTGCACCGTCATTGTCGATAACGCCGGCGGCCACCTGATGCAGCAAGGCGAGGTGGACCTGTGCATCACCGGCACCGACCGCACGACGGCGGCGGGCGACGTGTGCAACAAGATCGGCACCTATTTGAAGGCCTTGGCGGCTGACGACAACAATATTCCCTTTTACGTCGCCTTGCCGGGGCCGACCATCGACTGGACCCTTGAGGCCGGGTCGGAGATCCCGATCGAGGAGCGGGGCTCGGAAGAGGTCATCCGCGTCACCGGCACTACCGATAGCGGCAACATCGAGACGGTGACCATCACGCCGGAAGGCGCAAAAGCCGCCAACCCGGCCTTCGATGTCACCCCGGCCCGGCTGGTGACCGGGCTGATCACCGAGCGCGGCGTCGCCGAGGCGTCGAAGGAAGGGCTGGCCAGGCTTTATCCGGAGCACGCGAAATGACCATGACCCTTTACGGCCTGCCGGGCGCATGCTCGATGGCGCCGCACATCGTCATGGAGGAACTGGGCCTCGATTACGAACTGGTGCTGTGCGATCGCGACAAGCTGAATACGCCCGAGCACCTGGCCGTCAACCCCATGGCTCAGGTACCGAGTCTGGTCACCGACGACGGCCTGCTGACCGAAAGCGTCGCCATCCTCATTCACCTCGCCGAGAAGGATGGCAAGGGCGGACTCATGCCACCCCCCGGGTCGTGGGAACGGGGCCAGATGATGATGCGGATGCTTTTTCTGGCCTCGCAGGAGCACCCGGCCTTCGGCCTGTGGCTGCGTCCGTTCCGTTGGCTCGACGACGGGGACGAACAGGGGCGCCTGAAGGCGGCGGCCGAGAAACGTTTCGCCGTTTGCTTCCAACGCCTGGAGGGCTGGCTCGAAGGCCGCGACTGGCTGATCGGCGATCATATGACGCTTGCCGACACCCTGGCCTTCGTCCATGCCCGATGGGGGCTTCGGATGGACCCGCCGACCACCGAATACCCCAACATCTGGCGCTTTGCTAAGAACATGGCCGAGGTGCCGTCAGTCCAGCGCGCCATGGAGCAGGAAGGAGTGAGGCTCAACGCCGATCCCTAGGCGGACGATGACCCCATAAATGGGTTTTGTTATGTAAACGGCGTGGCTAGAATCCGCCGCCAATAAAACTTTGGGAGGAATTAAATGTTCATAAAGAAAATCGTCGGCGTCTTGTCGGCGCTGGCGTTTGTGCTGGCGGCGGGCCTCGGGACCGGTTCCAAGGCCAAGGCGGCGGAAGTGCAGATGACCTTTTACGGCAACCAGCATTTCCGCTTCGTTTCCAACGACGGCAAGGTGATCCTGATCAACCCGTGGGTGAAGGGCAACAAGGACGCCGGGATGACGGTCGAGTCGTTCAAGAAGGGCAGCGTCGACCTGATCCTGACGACATCGGGCCATGGCGACGACCAAGGCCAAGCCGTCGAAATCGCCGCCAGGACCGGCGCCACCATCTTCACGGTGGCCGAGCTCGGAAGTTGGATGCAGAGCCAGATCGAACAATACGGCGGCTCCAAGAAACAAATCTACCGGGGCGCCATCGGCGGCCGCACCAAGGTCGGCGGCGTCACCGTGCAGCTTATTCATTCCATCCACGGTTCGGGCACCAAGCCGCCGAAAGACGGTGGCCCTGGATGGATATACGGCGGCCCTGCGTCGGGGGCGATCATCACCTTCGAGAACGGGCTTCGCGTCCTGATGGCCGGAAGCACGGGCCTGACCCTGGACCTGCAATTGTTCGGCATGCGCTATAAGCCGCATGTGGTCATGGTCCCGGTGATGGGGCGCTTCATGATGCACCCGGACGACGCGGCGTTCGCGGTCAAGCTGCTGATGACCGACAACCCCAACCTGAAAACGGCGATCCCGCAACACGTGCGCTACAAAGGCGGCTATCCGTGGATGGGAACGGGCAAGCAGTTCGAGGCCGAGGTCAAGAAACTGGGGCTCAACGTGAAGGTGCTGATCCCGACTCCCGGCGAGGTCTACACGTTGAGCAAGTAACCGGGCCTGGATGCCCGGCGGCGAACGAAAGCCCGAAACGGGTGGTGGCGGGCTGTATTGAGGACGGCGGAGGAGAGTTGCCATGAAAACCGTCTCCGCGCGGGAGGCCAACCAGAATTTTTCCAAGCTGCTCAAGCGGGCGGCCGACGGCGAGGAGGTCGTCATCACCCGCCGCGGCAAGCCGGTGGTCAGAATGGCGCCCGTGGCCGGCCCCGGGCAAGATGCCGAGCGCGCCGCCGCCCATGAACGGCTGATGAAACTCCTGCGCAAAGGGGTGAAGCTGGGCGGCATCCGCGTCAACCGGGATGAAATCCACGACCGGTGAGGTTTACCTTCGATAGCAATATCCTGGTCTATACCGCCGATCTCGATGCCGGGGGCAAACGCCGGAAGGCTCTTGAGATTGTCGGGCGCGCCCAATTCGCCGATTGTGCGCTGACCCTGCAAAGCCTCGCAGAATTCTTTTACGTAACCACCCGAAAAGGGAAGCTCGGTCTTGGTCGGGCCGAGGAATTCGTAGGCGGCTGGCGGTCCACTTTCCCCGTCCACGCGGCCAGCGAAAATTGCCTGGCCGACGCCATGGAAGCGGCCAGGCACCACCGTCTGTCTTTCTGGGACGCCATGATGTGGGCGGCGGCGCGCGACGCGGGATGTCGGATTCTTCTCACCGAGGATTTTCAGGACGGGCAAAACCTCGAAGGCCTGCGCTTCGTCAATCCTTTCGTGGCCGCGAACGACGCCCTGCTGGACGTGGTTTTGGCGTAGGATCGATACCAAGGAGCGGTGGCAATGAAATCGGACAACAGAAACCTGAGCCGCCGCGCTTTCCTGGGGTCGATAGGGGCCATTGGGGCCGCCATCGGCGCCGCCGTCTCTTTCTCCCGCCCGAGGATTTCCGCCGCCTCGACCGCGGCGCGGACCAGGGCCATCCCGTCCACCGGCGAGGGCATCCCAGTCATCGGCATGGGATCGTGGATCACATTCAGCGTCGGCGACGACCCACAGGCCCGCGACGTCCGGGTCGAGGTGTTGCGGGCGTTCTTCGAAGCCGGCGGCGGCGTCATCGATTCATCGCCCATGTACGGCTCTTCCGAGGAAGTCATCGGCTACTGCCTGAAGCGCCTGGGCAAGCGGCCGCCGTTCTCCGCCACCAAGGTCTGGACTCCTTTCAAGTGGTACGGCCCCTCGCAGATGGCGAACTCGCTGGAGCTGCGGGCGCCGATGCTTGACCCGGACCTCGCAGAGCTGACTATGAAGCTCCCTGACCGGTATCTGATCAACGGACGCGAGCGCAAGTACATCTTGCGCCGGATTATCCGGCCCCTGCTTCCCGCCGAGGTGTTCTCGCATCCGAAGACCGGTTTCAGCATCCCTCTGCACAAGTTCCAGAACGCGGCATACGCTGAATTGGCGGGCGAGCTACTGGCATCGCGCGCGGGGCCAATGTCCTTGCTCGATCCGAGGGCGGTCGATCGGATTCGTGAAAGGGGTCTGGTCCGGCAGGAGGACCGAGCTGACGTGAGCGTTTACCGCGCGAGTCATCAGCTATGGGCGCTGATGCAGCTTGCGGCGTGGGCGCAACGGTTCCGCGTCGATGTCTGAGGACGGATCGAGCGGAACAGCGCCGGCGCGACGCGGTAGCGGCCGGCAGCGCCCGGTAGGCGTCCTGTTCGTATCCCCCCTACCCCCGCCGCCCGGCGGCATCGCGGTGTGGACCGCGACGCTGATGCAGCGAGGGCTGCCGCCGCCGTTCAAGGGTTATGTAGTCGACACCGGGCTGGTAGGACGCACCGTCGCCGATCCCCTCAGGCCAAGCGTCGCCGAGTTTCGGCGCTCTCTCAGGATCCTGTGGCAGACCTACCGGCAGATCCGCTCCAAGAGGCCTGCGATCGTCCATATCAATAGCAGTCTTTCCCGGTC
>JADFMB010000035.1 GCA_022564115.1 Pseudomonadota bacterium | reverse complement strand
AGGATTTCCCGCCGCCTGGTGACCCTTCGCGACGACGTGCCGGTGACCGAGGAATTGAGTTCCTTCGCCGTCAGGGAGCCGAAGGGGGACGCGCTGTTGGCGTTCCTCAAGCAACAGGGCTTCAAGTCGATGCTGGCTTCCGCCGAGGCCCGTTTCGGTGGCGGGGCCGAAGGCGGGGAGACGCCGGAAGTAGAGGGAAAACCGGCGGACGCAAAAAAGGAAACCGGCTACGAATTGGTGCGGACGGTTAGGGCACTGAAAGCCTGGATCGATGAAGCGACACGGGCCGGGTTCGTCGCCGTCGATACGGAAACCACGTCGCTCGACGCCATGCGGGCCGAGCTGGTGGGGGTGTCGCTGTCGATCGAGCCCGGCCGCGCGTGCTACATCCCCCTGGCCCACAAACAATCGGCGGCGCAAGGGGCTCTCGACCTCGACGGCCCCGGGGACTTAGGCGGTTCCGGGGATGGGGACGGCGGCGGGGGAGGCGAGGCGCCGGACCAGTTGCCGATGAAAAAAGCGATCGGGCTTTTGAAGCCGCTATTGGAGGATGCGTCGGTGTTGAAGATCGGCCAAAACATCAAGTACGACATGAAGGTGCTGGCCGGCCACGGCATCGAGGTTTCGCCCATCGACGACACCATGCTGCTGTCCTACGTGCTCGACGGCGGGCTGCACGGCCACGGCATGGACGAACTGGCCAGGACTTTCCTCGACTTGGAGACGATCAAATATTCCGACGTCACCGGCACCGGCAAGGCGCGTGTGACCTTCGACCTGGTGCCGCTGGACAAGGCGCTGGATTACGCCGCCGAGGACGCCGACGTCACCGTCCGCCTGCACCGGGTTCTCAAGCCCCGCCTGGTGGAGGAAGGCATGGTCACCGTCTATGAGACCCTGGAACGCCCCCTGGTGCCCATCCTGCGGGATATGGAACGGCTGGGCATCCGCGTCGACGGCAAGGAACTGAAACGCCTGTCGGATGATTTCGGCAAGCGGCTCGGCCGCCTGGAGGAGGAAATTCACCGATTGGTGGGCCACGAGTTCAACATCGGCTCGCCGAAGCAGTTGGGCGAGGTGCTGTTCGACGAACTGGGCCTGCCCGGCGGCAAGAAGGGCAAGACCGGGGCCTACGGCACCGGCGCCGAGGTTCTGGAGGCGCTGATCGACCACGGCCACGACCTGCCGGCCCGGGTTCTGGACTGGCGCCAGTTGGCGAAGCTGAAAAGCACCTATTCGGACGCCCTGATGGAACAGATCAATCCGGCCACCGGGCGTGTCCATACGTCCTATTCCCAGGCCGGCGTTTCCACCGGCCGGTTGGCGTCGAGCAATCCGAACCTCCAGAACATCCCCATCCGCACCGAGGAAGGCCGCAAGATCCGCCGCGCCTTCGTCGCCGACAAGGGGATGATGCTGCTGAGCGCCGATTACTCACAGATCGAACTGAGGCTCCTGGCCCACGTCGCCGGCATCGATGCGCTGAAGGAAGCCTTCCACGACGGCCAGGACATCCACGCCATGACCGCGGCCCAGGTCTTCGGCGTCCCCATGGACGCCATGGACCCGATGGTCCGGCGCAAGGCGAAAGCCATCAACTTCGGCATCATCTACGGCATCTCGGCCTTCGGCCTGGCGCGGCAGTTGGGCATCGGCAATTCCGAAGCCGCCGAATACATCGACGCCTATTTCGAGAAATATCCCGGCATCCGCGATTACATGGACCGGACCAAGGAACAGGCCCGCGAAAAGGGCTTCGTCGAGACGCTGTTCGGGCGCAAGTGCCATATCCGCTCGATCAACGAGAAAAACCCCAACGTGCGCGGCCTGGCCGAGCGCGCCGCCGTCAACGCCCCGATCCAGGGCGGCGCGGCGGACATCATCAAGCGCGCCATGATCCGGATTCCAGATGCCTTGGCCGACGCCAAGCTCAAGGCCCGGATGTTGTTGCAGGTCCATGACGAACTGATCTTCGAGGTGCCGAAGAAGGAGCTCGAGGCGACGGCCGACCTGGTGAGCGGCGTGATGTCGGGGGCCGCGCGCCTGGACGTGCCGCTGGTCGTCGATACCGGCTTCGGCGACAACTGGGACGAGGCCCACTAGCGGTGAGCGGCGCCGGCGCCCGCCCGGTCCGGGTTTTCCGCCCTGCCGGCCCGGGCCTTCTTTTTCAAATGCGCCGCGACCCGGTACGCCAACAGGACGGCGCAGATGCCGGCATAGATGATCGGTTCCAACTGCACCCCCTTGCGCATCATGTAGAAATGCAGACACGCCGCGATCCCGATCACGTAGATGAGCTTGTGCAGTTTGGTCCAGCGTTTGGCCCCCAGGCGCTTGATCATGCCGTTGGTCGAGGTCGCCGCCAGCGACGCCAGCAAAACGAAATTTACCATGCCGACGGTGATGTAGTTTCGCTTGGTGATGTCTTTCCAGATTTCCGTCCAGTCGAAGAACTGATCGAGCACGATGTAGCTGGACAGATGCATGCAGGCGTAAAAGAACGCAAAAAGCCCGATCATGCGGCGAAAGCGTATCAAAAAAGTCCAGCTGGTGATCCCGCGCACCGGCGTAACCGCCAGCGCCAGCAGCAGAAACCGGATCGCCCAGTCGCCGAGGAAGCGGTTGATGTATTCGATGGGGTTGGCGCCCAGCGGCCCGGTCGGGCCCAGGCCACTGGCCACCGCGGTCCAGGCGACCCACGCCAGCGGCATCAGCGCCGAAGCGAAAACAAGCGGCTTGACGACATATTTTATCGTCTGGGGCTTTATGGCCCGGGTGGGAATGGCCTGGGGGAGGATGGCGGTTTCACGGGTCATCGGGGGCTTATAGATGATCCGGCCGGGTTCGGGTTAGTAAAGTTTCATGAGGTCCATGCCCGCGTACATGCCGGCGACTTCTTCTTTGTAGCCGTTGAACATCAGGGTCGGGCGCTTAAAGAAATCGCCGATGCGCCGTTCCTTGGCCTGGCTCCAGCGCGGGTGGTTCACGGTCGGGTTGACGTTGGAATAGAAGCCGTATTCACGGGACGACGCCACATTCCAAGCCGTCGGCGGCATATCGGGCCGGAAGGTCATGCGGACGATCGACTTGATGCTCTTGAAACCGTATTTCCACGGCACCACAAGACGGAACGGCGCCCCGTTCTGGTTCGGCATCACCTCGCCGTAAAGACCCACCGCCATGATGGTCAGCGGGTTCATGGCCTCGTCGATGCGCAGCCCTTCCTTGTAGGGCCATTTCAGGACCGGACGCCTTTGTCCCCGCATCTGTTCGGGGTCGAGCAGCGTCTCGAAGGCAACGTACTTGGCGTCCGATTTAAGGCCGACGCGCTTGATGATGTCGCCGAGCGGAATGCCGACCCAGGGAATGACCATCGACCAGGCTTCGACGCAGCGCATTCGGTAGACGCGCTCTTCCAACTGGTGCGGCTTGAGGAAATCCTCCAGGTCATAGACCCCCGGTTTTTCGACGGCGCCGTCGATGGTCAGGCTCCACGGCTTGGTCTTGAAGTCCTGGGAATATTCCGCCGGGTCGGTCTTGCCGGCACCGAATTCGTAGAAGTTGTTGTACTTGGTGATCGGGCCGTAATCGGTCAACTCCTCGCCCAGGGCTTCCTGGGTCCACTTGCTCTTCCGAACCCCGGAAAGTTTGACCCTGGGGTTCCCCTTGGCGGCGAAAACCGGCGCCGCGATGGTCCCGAACGCCGCCCCGGCGCCGGCCACGGCGGCAGTCTTCAGGAAACGCCGGCGGTCCAGGTAAAACGCCTTGGACGTGATCTCGGACGGTTTGACGTCGGAAGCCTTGGAAAATTTAACAAGCATGACGGTGTTTTGACACTCCGGTTTTCAATATCGGCCACGCGGGCAGGCGAAAGCTCCCATAAGATGTGCGCCCTCGCCGGGCGATTACAAGACCCCGTTTGCATACCCCGCGGGACGGGAACCTGTCACATGAACCTGGATCACATTTTAGAGAGCTAATATTCAAAAACACCTTGTTTGTTTAGGCTTTTTAGGGGTTTCGCTGTTTCCGGGGCCGGTAATCGGATATTAGGGTATACGGTATAGGGTATTGTTAATGCGCGTTCTTTATCACCTTTGGTTATCGCCCGATTGCCGCAAAGTAAGAATCGCGCTTCTGGAAAAGGGGCTCGATTTCGAACTGCGGGCCGAATACATCTGGGAGCGGCGCGACGAGTTCCTGGCCCTCAACCCCGCGGGCGACGTGCCGGTCCTGGTCGAATCGGACGGCTCGGCCCTGTCCGGTTCCAACGCCATCTGCGAGTTCCTGGACGAAGTCCACCCGGACCCGCCCCTGATCGGCCGCCAGGCCCTTGGCCGGGCCGAGGTGCGCCGCTTGGTCCATTGGTTCGACGGTAAATTCGACCGCGAAGTGACGGAAAACCTGGTCGGGGAAAAAATGATGAAGCGGCTGTTGGGCCAGGGCGCCCCGAATTCAAAGGCCGTCCGCGCCGGGCACGCCAACATCCATCACCATCTGGATTACATCGGGTATCTGACCGAACGCCGGATTTGGCTGGCCGGCGATACGTTTTCGCTGGCCGATATCACGGCGGCGGCGCATTTGTCGACCATCGATTACCTGGGCGACGTGCCTTGGAAGGAACACGAGGAGGCCAAGGACTGGTACGCCAGGGTCAAGTCCCGGCCGAGCTTCCGGGCCTTGTTGGAAGACAACGTCCCCGGCGCGCCGCCGCAACGGCACTACGCCAACCTGGATTTCTAATGATGTCCGAACACCTTTTCGCCGCCCGCCCTTCTAGGCCGGGGGACGTTTCTCCTATCGGGCTAATCCGGTTTGACGTCCATTTTTTCGAGGTTCCGCCTGGCCGCGGCGGCGGCCCGGCTTTTCGGCGCCCGGCGAAGAAGGCGAAGCCAGTCCTGCCGGGCGCCGTCGTTGTCTTGGCGGAGACGCCTAAGAATTCCCCGCTCCAAAAGCCCCTCGGCATGGGTGGGGGCCAGGGCCAGCCCACGCTCCACGTCGGCAAGGGCAAGCTCCAGCTTATCGAGAAACCGGTATGTGGTGGCGCGGAAGACATAGGCGTCGGCGCGGCGGTCTTCCCGCGCGATGGCATGGTTCAGGTCTTCGAGGGCGCCGTTGAAATCCTTCAACTCGGCGCGCGCCTGGGCGCGGTCGACAAAAAGGGCGCTGTCCTCGGGAGTCAGCTTCAAGGCCGCCGTCAGCACCGCCTCGGCCCGGGCGGCCTGCCCCGCCAGAAGCCAGGCCTGGGCCGCGTGAGCCAGGAGCCCGGCCTTGACCGACGGATTTTGCTTCGCCTTGCCGGCAAGCGTTTCCATTCGTCCCGCCGCGTCGGTGTATTGCCCAAGGCCGATCAACGCCACCGCGACGCAATGTTGGGCGGCGTCGCCGCCGCCCAGATCGCGCCAGTTGAGGGCTGTTTCGAAGGCTTCCTCGGGCGATTGTTTGGCCAGCGCCATGCACGCCTTGTATTGATGGGCGTGGTCGATTTCCTTGGCTTCCGCGGGATTCCAGGGGAGAACAAGGGAAACCAAAAAGGCGGCGAGGAAAGCCAGAATCTCAAGGTTCTTGAGGTTCTTCGGGCGTTTGCCGGAAAGCACATCGCGGACGCCGTCGAGGGTATCGCGCTCGACCCGCTCGAAGGCTTCCTTCGTGTACCAGGCCAGATGCGGGGTCAGGATCACATTGTCCCGGCCGAGCAGCGGAAACCCAAGCGCCAGGGGTTCGTCGGCGAAGACGTCGAAGGCGGCGCCGGCGATCGCGTTTTCGTCGAGGGCCCGGATCAACGCCCCTTCATCGATGATGGCGCCGCGGGAAACGTCGATCAGAAACGCCGTTTCCTTCATCCGCTTCAATTCCTCAACGCCGATCAGACCCGTGGTTTCCGGGGTCAGCACGCAGTGGATGGAAACGAAATCGGACCGTTCCAGCAATTCGTCCAAACCGGCGGATTGAACGCCATATTCGGCGAAGGTCGCGGAGTCCACGTAAGGATCGGTGGCCAGGCGGGTCATCGAAAACCCTTCGGCGCGGCGCGCCATGCACCGGCCGATGCGGCCGAAACCGACAAGGCCGATGGTCTTGCCCGAAAGGTCGACGCCCAGGTATTCCGCCGCCGGCCAGGCCCAGGCGCCTTCCCGCATCACCCGGTCGAGAACCGGGATCCGCCGGGCCACGGCGATCAACAGGGCAAAGGCGTGGTCGGCCACGGTGTCCGATCCGTAATCGGGACAGTTGACCACCATCACCCCCCGTTGGGTCGCCGCTTCGATGTCGATGGCATCGGTGCCGACGCCGTATTTGACGATGCCTTTCAGGTTTTTCGCCGCCTCGATTACTTTTTCGGTAATGGCGGTGTAGCACGTGAGGATGATATCGGCGTCGGCGGCTTCAAGGGCCAAGGCGTCCTCGTCGGTGCTTTCAGTCGTCACCACGTCGGCGACGGCCTCCAACTCATCCAGGTATTGCTCGATGATGAAAAGTTCGGCGTCGGTGCGGAGAATCTTGGCTTTCAAGCTTGGTCCCCCAGGTATCAGGAAGGCGGCTCGGATCGGTTGTCTCTTGCCCCGGCATCTATAACGCATTTTTATCGAGGAATCGAAGGGGCGGGCTGGAAAGGTCAAAAGGAGAATTTATGACGGCACCAGACTCAAAACCACGGCTGTTTTGCTTCGGGCTCGGCTATAGCGCCGGGCGGCTTGCGCGGCGGCTGAAGGCCCGGGACTGGGCCGTCGCCGGCACGTGCCAGTCGCCGGACCGCCAGGCAGAACTGGCGGACTGGGGAATCGAAGCGCTGGTTTTCGACCCCGAAAGGCCCTTGGCCGACGCCCCATCGGCCCTTTCCGGCGTCACCCATTTGCTCAGTTCGGTTCCGCCCGGTGAAAACGGCGACCCGGTGCTGGCCCGTCACGGAAGCGACATCGAGGCCATGGAGGGGGTGTCCTGGGTGGGGTACCTTTCCTCGACCGGCGTCTATGGCGATACGGGCGGCAAATCGGTAACCGAGGACTCGGCCGTCAATCCTTCCTCGGACCACGGCCGCCGCCGGGCCGAGGCCGAGGCCGCCTGGCTGGCCCTGGAGAACGATCAGGGGCTGCCGGTCCATGTTTTCCGGCTTGCCGGAATCTATGGCCCCGGGCGCAGCGCCCTCGATCAGGTCCGGGCCGGCCGGGCCAAACGGATCGACAAGCCGGGGCATATGTTTTCACGCATTCACATCGACGATATCGCCCAGGTCCTCAGGGCATCGATGGACCGGCCCAATCCCGGCGCCGTCTATAACGTCTGCGATGACGAACCGGCCGCCGCCGCCGACGTGACCGCCTTTGCCTGCGAGCTTCTGGGTCTGGAGCCGCCGCCCCTCCAGCCCTTCGCCGAGGCGGAAAAGGAAATGTCGGAAATGGCGTTGTCGTTCTGGCGCGACAACCGGCTAGTCAACAACCGGCGCATCAAGGAAGAGCTCGGCGTGTCGTTGCTCCATCCCGATTACCGGGCTGGGCTTAGGGCGATCTTCGAAGAGGGCTAGAGGTTGGACCTACAACTGATCCAGCAGCAGCCCGACGGTCCGGCAAAGCCGATTCAGGTCTTCGGGCTCGGAAAGCCGGTGGTCGCCATTCTTGACGAACAGGGTTTCGACGTCTTGGGAACGGAGCCTTTCGGCGATCTTCAGGCTCGTCCGCCAGGGCACGTCCTCGTCGTTGGTCCCGTGGATCAGCCTGACCGGGCAATCGAGCGGGATTTCGTCCCTGAGAACAAGATGGTTGCGTCCTTCGTCGAGAAGCGCCTTGGTGATCTTGTAAGGCTCGCCGTCGTAACAGTTGGGGATGATGGTAAAGCCTTGCGTTTGCAACTGTTCCTTTTGTTCGGCCGAAAGGTCGCCGGGGATCATATCCTCGGTGAAATCCGCCGCCGCCGCGGTGCCGACAAGCCCCGCCACCCTCTCGGGCCGGGCCAGGGCCGTAAGCAGCATAATCCATCCGCCCATGGACGATCCGACCAGAACCTGCGGTCCTTCAGTCAACTCGTCCAGGGCCGCCACCGCGTCCCCGGCCCACTGCCCGATGGTGCCGTCTTCGAAGGCGCCCGAGGATTCGCCGTGGCCGGAATAATCGAACCTGAGATAAGCTTGGCCGCGTTTTTTGCAGAGTTCTTCAAGCGCCAGCGCCTTGCCGCCGGTCATGTCGGACTTGAACCCGGTCATGAAGATGACGCCGGGGGATTTACCCGGGGTATGGTGGTAGGCGATGGTTGTTCCGTCGTCCCGTGTTAGTATCTTAGGCATGGTAGGTTCCGGCAGATGAACGAAGGCCCCAACAATACCACCATCCCGGCCTCTGAACAGTCCGCCGCCGGCATCGGCTCGGCGACGATCCTCCAGGTTCTCCCGGCCATGGGCCAAGGCGGCGGGGTTGAGCGCGGCACCGTCGAAATCGCCCAGGCCATCGCCGCCGAAGGAGGCCGGGCGCTCGTGGTTTCGTCCGGCGGCGCCCGAGAGCATGAGATCAAACGGGTTAAGGGCGAGCACCTGAACTTGCCCGTGCATTCCAAAAACCCGTTGATCATATATGCCAACATCGACCGTTTGGCCCGGATCATCGAAACCGAGGCCGTCGACATCGTCCATGCCCGGTCCCGGGCCCCGGCCTGGAGCGCCTTTTACGCCGCCAAGCGCACGGGCGTACCCTACATGACCACCTTTCACGGCACCTATTCGGCGGGCAACCCGCTGAAGCGTAAATACAATTCAATCATGACCCGAGGCGAACGGGTGATCGCCATCTCGCGTTTCATCGGCGGCCACGTCCATCAGAACTACGGCGTTCCCTCGAACAGGATCCGCATCATCCACCGCGGCGTGAACCTGGAAAGATTCGATCCCGCCAAGGTCACCGCCGAAAGGATCGCCGCCCTGGCCGCCGACTGGCGGCTGGGCGAAGAGTTGCCGGTGATCATGCTGCCGGGGCGCCTGACGCGCTGGAAAGGGCAGGCGATGTTTATCGAGGCCATCGGCAAACTGGCACGCCGCGATATCCGTTGCCTGGTGGTCGGCGACGACCAGGGGCGGGCGAAATACCGTCGGGAACTGGAAAGCCTGGTCCACAAGCACGGATTGGGGGAAATCGTCCGCCTTGTCGATCATTGCGACGATATGCCGGCCGCCTTCATGCTGACCGACGTTGTGGTGTCCGCTTCCACCGATCCGGAGGCTTTCGGCCGCATCGTCGTCGAGGCCCAGGCTCTGGGCCGTCCCGTTGTCGCCAGCGACCACGGCGGCGCCCGGGAGACGATTGTCGAAGGCGAAACCGGATGGCTGTTTCCGCCGGGCGACATCGAGGCCCTGACGTCGGTGCTCGACAAAGTCCTGAGCCTGGACCGGGAAACCCGTATCCAGTTGGCCCAGAAAGCAATCACCAACGTGCGCGAAAATTTTTCGCAACAGGCCATGTGCCGCAAGACACTGGATGTCTACGAAGAAGTTCTGAAATTGAAGGCCGGCGGATAAATGGTCCTGCCGCCCAATGACGCCGTTCTGGTCATAAAATTGGGGGCGCTCGGCGATTTCGTTCAGGCCCTGGGGCCTTTCGCCGCCATCCGCCGCCATCACGCCGATGCCAGGGTGACGCTGCTGACGACGGCGCCTTATGAGGAATTGGCCAAGGCATCGGGTTTTTTCGATGACATCTGGACCGGCGGCCGGCCGGGGACGGCGGACATCGGCGGTTGGCTGGGGCTGCGCCGTCGTCTACGGTGTGGAGGATTCGGGCGGGTCTATGATCTGCAAACCTCGGACCGAAGCTCCTTTTATTACCGCCTTTTTTGGCCCGGCCCGGCGCCGGAATGGTCGGGCACCGCCAAGGGCTGTTCGCACCCCCACGCAAATCCCGACCGGGATTTCATGCATACGATGGACCGCCAGGCCGAACAACTGTCGATGGCGGGCATCGCCGAAGTGCCGGTGCCCGACCCCTCGTGGGCCGAGGCCGATATTTCGCGTTTTTCCCTTTCCGGAAGGTTCGCCCTGCTGGTGCCCGGCGGCGCCTTGCACCGGCCAGGCAAACGCTGGCCGGCGGGGAACTTCGGGCAATTGGCCAAGACCTTGATGGACCAGGGCCTGTTTCCGGTGCTTGTGGGCTCGGCCACAGAAGCCCCGATAATGGCGGAAATCAAGGCCCAGTGCGAAGAAGCCCGGGACCTGTCCGGGCAAACGGGCCTGCTTGACCTGGTGGCGCTGGGACGCGGCGCGGTAACGGCTGTCGGCAATGATACTGGGCCGATGCACCTGTTTTCGGCCACAGGCTGCAGGACGGTGGTGCTGTATTCCGATGATTCCGACCCCGCGCTTTGCGGTCAGCGCGGGGCGGCGGTGACGATCATCCGGCGTCAGCCTCTCGATAATCTTTCCGTCGCCGAGGTCGTGGACGGGATGGGCCTATGATGCCGCCGGTGAAGACATGGCGTCGTTTCCTTGACAGAGGACCCAATCGCCCGCATTTTCGGCCCCGGTTTTTTATGCCCTTATACGCGTGATTCGAATGGTCTCCCTTACCCTTCCCGACGGCAGCAAACGTGAATTCGACAAGCCCGTTTCCGGCGCCGACGTGGCCGCCGACATCGGTCCCGGATTGGCCAAGGCGGCATTGGCCGTCCGCGTCGGCGGCGAGATGAAGGATCTGAGCACGGTCATCGACGCCGACGCCGAAATCGCCATCGTCACCGCCAAGGACGAGGACGCGTTGGAGTTGCTGCGTCACGATTGCGCCCACGTCATGGCCGAGGCGGTGAAGGAGCTTTTTCCCGGGACCCAGGTCACCATCGGTCCCAACGTCGAGAACGGTTTTTATTACGATTTCGCCCGTGACGAGCCGTTCGTTCCCGAAGACCTGGAAAAGATCGAAGCCCGCATGCATGAAATTGTCAAACGGGACGAGCCGGTTACCCGCGAAGTCTGGGACCGGGCCGAAGCCATTAAGTTCTTCAAGGACAAAGGCGAACATTACAAAGCCGAAATCATCGAGGGAATCCCCGGCGATGAGGAGGTCTCGCTTTATCGTCAGGGCGACTTCATCGACCTTTGCCGGGGGCCGCATCTGCCGTCGACGGGGAAGCTGGGAAAAGCCTTCAAGCTGACCAAGCTGGCCGGAGCCTATTGGCGGGGCGATTCCAAAAACGAGATGCTGCAGCGGATTTACGGTACCTGCTGGGCCGAGGAAAAGCAGCTAAAGGCCTATCTGCATATGCTGGAAGAGGCGAAAAAGCGCGACCACCGGCGCCTCGGCCGCGAAATGAAGCTTTTTCACCTCCAAGACGTCGCCGCCGGCGCCGTATTCTGGCATCCCAAGGGATGGACCCTTTACCGCACGCTCCAGGCTTATATGCGCGAACGCCTCGAGGCCGAAGGTTACATCGAGGTCAACACGCCGCAGATGGTCGACCGCGTCCTTTGGGAGGCGTCCGGGCACTGGGAAAAATTCCGCGAACACATGTTCACCTCCGATGTCGAGGACAAAGTGTTGGCGCTGAAACCCATGAACTGCCCCTGTCACGTACAGATCTTCAAACAGGGCATCACCAGTTACCGGGACCTTCCTATCCGCATGGCCGAGTTCGGAGCGTGCCACCGGAACGAGCCCTCCGGTGCCTTGCACGGCCTGATGCGGCTTCGCGCCTTCGTCCAGGACGACGCTCATATCTTCTGCACCGAAGACCAGATCACGTCTGAAACCCAGGCGTTTTGTACGCTTCTGCTGAGCGTCTACGAGGACTTGGGGTTCGAGGACGTGATCGTGAAATTTGCCGACCGGCCCGAGGTCCGCGCCGGCAGCGACGAAACCTGGGACAAGGCCGAACGGGCGTTGCGGGACGCGACGGCGGCGACGGGGCTGGAAACGGAGATCAATCCCGGCGACGGGGCGTTCTACGGGCCGAAGCTGGATTTCGTGCTGCGCGACGCCATTGGCCGCGATTGGCAGTGCGGCACCCTGCAGGTGGACTTCGTTTTGCCTGAAAGGCTCGATGCCCACTACATCGGCGAGGATGGCGAAAAACACCGCCCGGTCATGTTGCACCGGGCGATCCTGGGGTCTTTCGAGCGCTTCCTGGGCATCCTCATCGAACACTACGCGGGGAAATTTCCGTTGTGGCTGGCGCCGCTTCAGGTCGTTGTCGCCACCATCACGTCCGCGGCCGACGACTACGCGGCCCAGGTCCATGCGGCTTTATGCGAGGCTGGGCTCAAGGCCGAACTGGATATCCGCAATGAAAAGATCAGTTACAAGATTCGGGAACACAGCGTCGCCAAAGTCCCGATAATCCTTGTCGTCGGCGCCAAGGAGGCCGCCGACGGCACGGTGGCGATGCGGCGTCTCGGTGGAAAAGATCAAGAAAATCTTGCGCTTAAAGAGGCAACCGCTAGACTGCGGGAAGAAGCAGCCGGTCCGTTGGCTAGGACTTGAAGGAATCGTATATGAGTGACGCACGGGCCGGGATTAGGGCAAACCGGGGAGAGGAGATTTTTAAATAGTCCGACGACCTTTTAACCAAGCGCCGACCCGGGAAGGTCCGCGCGTCAACGAACAGATCGAATCCGAAAAGATTCGTGTTGTTAACGCCGACGGGGAAATGGTCGGCGTCATTTCCAAGGAAGAAGGAATAGAGATCGCCTTTGAGGCGGGACTCGACCTTGTCGAGGTGTCGCCCAATGCCGATCCGCCTGTGTGCAAGGTCCTCGATTACGGCAAATACAAATACGAAGCGCAGAAAAAAGCCAACGAGGCCCGCAAGAAACAGAAAGTCATCGACGTCAAGGAAATCAAGATGCGCCCCGGCATCGATGAACACGACTATCAGGTCAAGATGCGGAGCGTCCGTCGTTTCCTGGACGAAGGCGACAAGGTCAAGATGACGATCCGGTTCCGCGGCCGTGAAATGGCGCACCAGGAACTGGGCATGAAAGTCCTGGACCGGGTTCGCGAGGACGTCGATGAATTGGCCAAGGTGGAGCAGTTCCCCAAGAGCGAAGGCCGCCTGATGACCATGGTCATCGCGCCGAAATAACACCACTTCCACAAAAGCTTATAATCGCCGTCGCGGGAGGGATTGCGTTGCCTTGCATTCCCCGGGGTTCGAGGCTATAACCCGCGCCCATGAGCGGCTCGGCGGGGCATGCCCAACCGCTCTTATATTCGTCCGCCAGAATTCAAGAGAATAAAGGAAGAATGAAATGCCCAAGATGAAGACCAAATCCAGCGCCAAGAAGCGTTTCCGCCTGACCGGCACGGGCAAGGTCCGCGCCAACGTCGCCTATAAGAGCCACATGCTTTCGAAGAAAACCCAAAAAATGAAACGCAAGGCTCGCGGAACCATGATTCTCAGCAATGCCGACGCCCGCATCGTCAAATCCTATATGCCTTACGGCTGAGGGAGGGAAGAAGTCATGGCACGCGTCAAACGGGGCGTCACCACTCACGCCCGTCATAAAAAAGTTCTGGATAGAGCCCGTGGTTATCAAGGCCGCGGAAAAAACAGTTTCCGCGTTGCCATCGAGCGCGTCGAAAAGGGCCTTCAATATGCCTATCGCGACCGTCGCAACCGTAAGCGTTCGTTCCGCAGTCTTTGGATCCAGCGAATCAATGCCGGCGCCCGCGAACACGGATTGACCTATTCCCAATTCATGAACGGGCTGGGCAAGGCCGGCATTGAGATCGACAGGAAAATCCTATCCGATCTGGCGGTGCGGGAGCCTGATTCCTTTAAGACGCTGGTCGAACAGGCCCAGGCCGCGCTCGCCCAAAACGCTTAATCCCAAAAAAGGAATTTGGGGGATATAATCGGGAGCCGGCCTTTGTGGGTGGCTCCCTGTTTCTTTTGGGAAACGGAAATTAGCACGAATGAAAGAATTGGACGCCCTTCGATCGGAACTGATGACCGCGGTCAAGGACGCCGCTGGCCTGGATGAGCTCGAGCAGATTCGGGTTTCCGCGTTCGGCAAAAAGGGCAGCATCACCGGGCTGATGAGGGGTCTGGGCGCTATGAATCCGGAGGCCCGCAAAGAGGCCGGCCAGGCTCTGAACGCCCTAAAAAACGAAGTCGCCGAAGCCATCGAGGCGAAAAAACGAACATCGGCCGATTCCGAACTGGACGCCCGGCTGGCCGGGGAAAGGGTCGACGTCACCCTTCCCGTCAGGTCCGAAAGCCAGGGCTGCATTCATCCCATCAGCCAGACCATCGACGAGGTTGTGGCGATCCTGGGGGAAATGGAGTTCAGCGTCGCCGAAGGCCCGGACATCGAGGACGACTGGCATAACTTCACGGCGCTCAACATCCCTCCGGACCATCCGGCGCGCCAGGAACACGATACCTTTTACCTTCCGGGCTCGGGCGACGACGACCGTCTGGTGCTCCGCACCCATACCTCGCCGGTCCAGATCCGCACCATGATGGAAACGAAACCGCCGATCCGGATCATCGTGCCGGGCCGGACCTACCGTTGCGATTACGACGCCACCCATTCGCCGATGTTCCATCAGGTCGAAGGGCTGGTGGTGGACGAATCCACGCACATGGGGCACCTGAAGGGATGCCTGATCGAATTCTGCCGGGCTTTCTTCGATATGGACGATCTGCCGGTCCGCTTCCGGCCCAGTTACTTCCCGTTTACCGAACCGTCGGCGGAAGTCGATATCGGGTGCACCCGCGAAGGCGGCGAATTCCGCATCGGCCACGGCGACGACTGGCTGGAAATCCTCGGCTGCGGCATGGTCAACCCGAAGGTACTGGAGAACTGCAACATCGATCCGTCCAAATACCAGGGCTTCGCCTTCGGGCTCGGGGTCGAACGGATGGCGATGCTGAAATACGGCATTCCCGATCTCCGCACGTTTTTCGAGTCCGACCTGCGGTGGCTCCGCCACTACGGGTTCAGCGCCTTTCAGGTGCCGAGCATGGTCGGGGGGCTGTAGGCCATGAAGTTCACCTTCGGCTGGCTCAAGGAACACCTGGATACGAAAGCCACCCTGGATGAGGTGGTCGAGAAGCTGACCATGATCGGCCTCGAGGTCGATCAGGTCCATGACCGGGCCAAGGACCTGGACGGTTTCGTCGCCGCCCGGGTGGTGGAGGCTAAAAAACATCCCGACGCCGACAAGCTGACCGTCTGCCGGGTCGACAACGGCACGGAAACGTTCGAAGTCGTCTGCGGGGCGCCCAATGCCCGGACCGGCCTCATCGGCGTGTTCGCCGGGTCCGGGTCCTACATTCCGGGCACCGGGATTACCTTGAAACCGACGGAAATCCGGGGCGTCGTTTCCAACGGCATGCTGTTGTCGGAAAAAGAGGTCAACCTCGGCGACGACCATGACGGCATCATCGAATTGCCGGACGACACCCCCCTGGGATCGCCTGTCGCCGCCGCCTTGGGCCTTGCCGATCCGGTCATCGAAATCGAAATTACGCCCAACCGGGGGGATTGCCTGGGCGTCCGCGGCATCGCCCGCGACTTGGCCGCCACCGGAGTCGGCACGCTGAAACCGCTCGACCGTGATCCGGTTCCGGGCACGTTTGAAAGCCCGATCAAGGTTCACCTGGACTTTGACAAGGGGACCGAGGACGCCTGTCCCTATTTCGTCGGGCGTTTTATTCGGGGCGTCAAGGACGGGGAAAGCCCCAAATGGCTGAAGGACAAACTGACCGCCATCGGACTGCGCCCCATTTCGGCCCTGGTCGATATCACCAATTTGATGACCATGGACCTGGGGCGGCCGTTGCATGTCTTCGACGCCGCCAAGGTCGAGGGCGACATTCACGTCAGGCTGTCGAAAAAAGGTGAAAAACTCCTGGCCCTCGACGGCAAGGAATATGCGCTGGACGGCGGCATGACCGTGATCGCCGACGACGAAAAGGCCGAAGCCCTGGGTGGGGTCATCGGCGGCGAGGAATCAGGCTGTACCGAAGGTACCGTCGACATTTTCGTTGAATCCGCCTTTTTCGATCCCGTACGCACGGCGATGACGGGGCGCAAGCTGAATATCCTGTCCGATGCCCGCTACCGTTTCGAACGCGGCGTCGATCCGGCGTTTTTGGTCGACGGCATGGAAATCGCCACCCGCCTGGTGATGGACCTTTGCGGCGGCGAGCCTTCCGAGTTGGTGATCGCCGGAAGCGAGCCCAAATGGCGGCAGTCGATTACCCTCAGGTCTGAGCGGATTGAAAATCTCGGCGGCGTCAAGGTGGCGAAGAAAAAAATCGCCGATATCCTGTCCGGCCTCGGATTCGAGGCCAAGGGAAGCAAGAACGGTTTAAACGTTTCGGTGCCGTCCTGGCGTTCCGATATCGTCGGCGAGGCCTGCCTAGTGGAAGAGGTCATCCGCATCTTCGGTTACGACAACATCCCCGCCATTCCCATGGACAACAACGGGGGCTTGCCGCATCCGGCCCTCAGCCCCGACCAGCGCCGCCGCGCCATGGCCCGGCGCCTGCTGGCCGGGCGCGGGCTGGTGGAGGCGGTGACCTATTCCTTCCTTGGCGGGGCGGCGGCGGCGCTGTTCGGCGGCGGCGGGGAGAGCCTGAAACTGATCAATCCCATCAGCGCCGACCTTGATGTCATGCGCCCGTCCCTGTTGCCCAACCTGATCGCCGCCGCCGCCCGCAACGCCGCCCGGGGAACGGCCGACGTTCGGTTGTTCGAGATCGGGCCCATCTTTTCCGGCGTCAAGCCCGACGAACAGGCGATAGCGGCGGCGGGCATCCGCTCGGGATCGTCAGGGGCAAGGAACTGGGCCGAGAAACCCCGTCCGGTGGACGTGTTCGACGCCAAGGGGGACGTTCTGGTGGTGCTGGGCGGTCTCGGCGTGGCGGTGGAGAAAGCCGAAATCGCCCCTGAGGCGCCGGACTGGTACCACCCGGGGCACAGCGGCGTCGTGCGGCTGGGCCCGAAAACGGTGCTGGCGCATTTTGGCGAAATCCACCCCCGCGTATTGAGGGATATGGACGCAGACAGCCCCATGGCCGGGTTCGAAATCATTTTCGACAATCTGCCGAAGTTGAAGGAAAAGAAAAGCCGGGCCCGTCCACACCTGGAACTGCCCCAGTTCCATGCCGTTGAGCGGGATTTCGCCTTTGTCGTCGATAGCGGCGTTACCGCGGCCCAGGTCATCAACGCGGCGGAAAAAGCCGACAAGAAACTGATCGCCCAGGTTTCCCTGTTCGACGTCTTCGAGGGCGGGAATTTAGGGGAAGGTAAGAAGTCCCTTGCCGTCAACGTCGTCCTGCAACCGGTCGAAAAGACCCTGACCGACGCCGAAATCGACGCCATCGCCGAAAAGGTGGTGGCCAACGTCACCAAGGCGACGGGGGGCGTGCTCCGGGGTTGAATCCTCCGCCCGATAGGCGCCAATCATCTTTTCACCGTATAGATCTTGGTTTTTGCCTGGCGTCCGCGGACGGTGACCTCGCCCATTTGTTCGAAGGTGAATTCATCGCCGCACGCTGCCACCGTGTTTTCACCGGCAAGGATGTAGATACCATATTCCTTGTTCAGTTGTTCCAGCCGGGCGGCGATATTGACGTTGTCCCCATGGACGGTAAAAACCAGCATGTCCTTCGTCCCGATGGCGCCGACGATGATTTCGCCCGAATTAATGCCGCAGCGGGTCTTCAACGTCGCGCCCTTGCCGAAGGTGCGGCTAATGACGATTTCTTGAATCCCAATTGCCGTCCTAATAGCGTTCGCCGCGTGATCCTCGTCCTGAGAGATGGCGTTGAAGGTCACCAACATCAGATCGCCTGCGTACTGAGTGATGACGCCGCCGTACTTGGCGATGACGTCCGACATGGCGCCAAAATATTCGTTCAGCATTTGCGCCAGTTCCTTCGGACTCAGCTTTTCGGAAATGGTCGAGAATCCCTCGATGTCGGTGAACAGCACCGTCGCCACCTTGGATTCCCCGTCGCCGGGCTGAATGGCTTGGTCGGCGGACGTAATGCGGTCGGCGACCTCTGCGGATACGAACCGCGACAGGTCTTCGGCCGCCGTGGTTTCCAGGACGGCGCGGTTGAGCACCCTTTGCGCCCGGACGATGGCCACCGACAAAACGACGGTGACGAACGCGATGGACAGGATTTTGTCGACTTCTGCGCCGATGAGAATGGCGTTCGATGTCAGGTAGGTGACGTAGTTGCGGGTAATCATCGGGTCTCCGGACGCCGACAAGATGACGTAAAGCACCAGGATCAGCCACCCCACACCCGCCGCCACGCCGGAAAGGACGATGAACCGGGGTTCGAACCTAAGCGCGCGAAGGGCAATAAAGATGAAAACATAAATCATCGTCGGTGCTTTCAGGTAGAACGACGGCGGCTGCATGTACTGGATGTGAAAGCTCCAGATCAGGACCATCAACAGCACCATGTCCATCACCACCGAAGCCATCAACAGCCAGTTCGGCAATTGGCCCCTGTGGGAACCGATCAGGCGAACCATGGTAAAGATGAAATAGGCGGATAAAACCCAAGGCACCGGCTGGACCCCGGCTTCCGGCGCGCTGGAAGGGGCAAGGGCGTACAGGATCCCGAAGGTGACGACGAGAAGAAGCTGCACCCAACTGATAAGCTTCTCGCTTTCGCGTTGCTGTTGGGAGATGCTTTCGCGCACCCGTTCCGGAAGGTGGCTTTGCAGCCGTTCGCCGAAAATAAAGACCGACAGTTTTTCCAACATGGCGGGGTTTCCTCGTCTATGGTCCGGCGGCGGTCTTGACCGGGGCGTTTTCGTCGTCCATGGCGCGAATGACCTCCTTGACCGTCTCGCAGGTATTTTCCAGGTGTCTTTTCAGGACTGTGGCCAGCCTGGGGCCGTCCCGATCGGAAAGGGCGGCCAGGATTTCCTCGTGTTCGGCCATGGCCCGGTCCCACCGCTCATAGGAAAAATTCGCCCGGTACCGGGCCAAGCGGATGCGGGCGGCGAGGGAATCGTAGATGCCGCTGAGGGTCCCGTTCCCCGTGGCGGCGAAGATTCTGCCGTGGATTTTCTGGTTGAGCTTGAAATACGAGGCCAGTTCCTTGCGCTTGTGATGGGCGGCCATCTGATAGTGAAGGGCGCGGATTTCATCGATCTCGTCATCGGTTATGCGTTTACAGGTGATCTCCCCGGCCAGCCCTTCCAGCACCCCCATGACCGGGAACATTTCGTCCACGTCGTCGGCGGTCATTCGGGCGACCCGGGCGCCGCGGTTGGGAAGAAGCGTGAGAAGACCTTCCGCCGCCAGGACCTTCAGCGCTTCGCGGAGCGGCG
>JADFMB010000193.1 GCA_022564115.1 Pseudomonadota bacterium | reverse complement strand
CCGGAATCCATCAAGAAGGGGATTTCAGACATCATGGAGTCGGTCTACGAGCAAGACTACATGACCGTGGACACAGGCGTTTCCGGCGAAACGGAACTGGTCGGCCACAACCTGCAAGCGGTGATCGGGGACCTGACGGAAAGGATGAAGGCCGCCGCCGCCGATCTGGAATTTGAGGAAGCGGCCCGCCTGAGGGACGAAATCCGGCGCCTCGAAGCCCACGAATTGGGCCTCGACCGGGCCGGTGTCGCCCCGAGCCGGGCTTGGAAGCACAAGAAGAAGAAAAAGAAGAGAAGGTAGGGCCTACCCCCCCAGCAGTTCCGGCCTCAGGAACCAGCTCACCGTCCAGCCGCTGCCGTTCTCGCCCCGCTCCAGGCAGGCCACCGAGCCCGGCTTGAAGTGGACCACCGTTTCGTCCTCGTTGCCGGTAACCAGGCGCGACACCAGTTTCGACATGAACGGCAGGTGGCCGACGACGATGGTGTCTTCGGTCCAGCCGTCGATGGCGGCGAACAGCTCGTCGGTGGAATCGTTGGGCGCCAGGCCGGACCCGGCTTCCTCGACGACGTTGCCGGGACCGAGCACCTCGGCCAGCAACAGGGCCGTTTCCAGGGCCCGCAGTTTGCCCGAATGGATGACCCGGGCCGCCGAGATGCGCGAGCGGCCCAAAAACGACGCCATCTTCTTGACGTCGTCGCGGCCGCCGTCGCTCAAGGGTTTTTCGGGGTTTTCGTCCTTGGGCACCGCGGCGCCGTGTTGAACCAGGTATATGTGCATCACTCGGCCGATGCGGCCGCCAGCATCGCCTCGGCGGTCTTGAACTCTTTCTCGGCGGCGGCGGTGTCGCCGTCCTCGGCTTCCCCGGCTTTGGTTAGCGCCTGTTTGGCGTCCTCGAGGCGTTTTTCGGCTTGCGCCGGGTCGATGTCGGCGACGGGAACGGCCTCCTCGGCCAGCACCGTGCAGCGTTCCGGCGACACCTCGGCGAAGCCGCCGGCGACGAAAATGCTTTCGCGCACCTGGCCCCCTTCGTGGATGTCGATGACGCCGGGCCTGACGGTGGCGATCAGCAGCGAGTGGCCGGGCAGGACGCCGATATCGCCTTCGGTGCAGGGGACGACGACCATCTCCACCGGTTCCGACTTGAGGAGTTTCTCCGGCGAAACCAGTTCGAAATCGATGGTGTTGCTCACTTCACTCATTTTTTGTCCCTGTCCGGCGTTCCACCGTCCTTTTGTTATGGGGGGCACTCCCGGCCTCGCGGCCTCCCCCGGGGCCTCTTGTTTTGTTTCCCCGCTGGCCGGGTTAAGCCGCTTCGGCCAGCTTCTTGGCTTTCTCCAGCACTTCCTCGATGGTGCCGACCATGAAGAAGGCAGCTTCCGGCAGGTGGTCGTAATCGCCGTCGACGATGCCCTTGAAGCCCTTGATGGTGTCTTCCAGCGCTACCAGCTTGCCGGGCGTGCCGGTGAACACTTCGGCGACGAAGAACGGCTGGCTCAGGAAGCGCTGAATCTTGCGCGCCCGGGCGACAGCCAGCTTGTCGTCCTCGGATAGTTCGTCCATGCCGAGGATGGCGATGATGTCCTGCAAGGACTTATACGTCTGCAACACCCGCTGGACCTCGGTGGCGACGGTGTAGTGCTCCTTGCCGATGACCCGGGGGTCGAGGATGCGGGACGTCGAATCGAGCGGATCGACGGCCGGGTAAATGCCCAGTTCGGAGATCTGCCGCGACAGCACCGTCGTCGCGTCCAGATGCGCGAACGAGGTCGCCGGCGCCGGGTCGGTGAGGTCGTCGGCGGGCACGTAAATGGCCTGCACCGACGTGATCGAGCCCTTGTTGGTCGATGTAATCCGTTCCTGCAGGTTGCCCATGTCGGTGGCCAGGGTCGGCTGGTAGCCGACCGCCGACGGGATGCGGCCCAGCAGCACCGACACCTCGGATCCGGCCTGGGTGAAACGGAAGATGTTGTCCATGAAGAACAGAACATCCTGGCCTTCCTGGTCGCGGAAGTATTCGGCCAGCGTCAGCCCGGTCAGCGCCACGCGCATGCGCGCGCCAGGGGGTTCGTTCATCTGCCCGAAGACCAGGGCGGCCTTGGAATTGCCGCCTTCGAGGTCGATGACGCCGGATTCGATCATCTCGTAGTAGAGGTCGTTGCCTTCGCGCGTCCGTTCGCCGACGCCGGCGAACACCGAATAGCCGCCGTGGCTCTTGGCGATGTTGTTGATCAACTCCATGATGATGACGGTCTTGCCGACGCCGGCGCCGCCGAACAGCCCGATCTTTCCGCCCTTGGAATAGGGGCAGATCAGGTCGATGACCTTGATGCCGGTGGCCAGGATCTCGGTATCGGTGGATTGATCGACGAATTCAGGTGCGCTGGCGTGGATGGGCGCGGTCGCCTTGGCGTTCAGCGGCCCCCGTTCGTCGATCGGATCGCCGATGACGTTGATGATGCGGCCCAGCGTTTCCGGCCCGACGGGAACCATGATCGGCTCGCCGGTGTCGGTGACCTCGATGCCGCGCCGCAGGCCCTCGGTCGAATCCATGGCGATGGTGCGGACCGAGTTTTCGCCCAGGTGCTGGGCGACTTCCATGACCAGAAGCTTGCCGCCGTTTTCACAATGCAGCGCGTTCAGGATAGCGGGCAAATCGCCCTCGAACTTGACGTCGATGACGGCGCCCATGATCTGGGTGACTTTACCGATTGCGTTTTTAGCCATCTCCGGTGCTCCTAAAAATATCCCTGTCCGGGCCCTGGGGTCTTCGGGGGCGTCCCCCGCTACAAATCCCGTCCTCGACTCTTGTATTTAGTCCCTGTCCGGCGTTCCGCCGTCCTCGCCTCTTCTAAAGCGCTTCTGCGCCCGAGATAATTTCGATCAGTTCCCTGGTGATCGCCGCCTGACGGGTGCGGTTGAATGTCAGCGTCAGGCTGTCGATCATATCGCCGGCGTTGCGCGTCGCGTTGTCCATGGACGTCATGCGGGCGCCGTGCTCCGACGCCGAACTCTCCAACAGCGCCTGGAAGACCTGCTGGTTGATGTTCTTGGGCAGCAGCTCGGCCAGGATTTCCTGCTCCTCGGGCTCGTAGACGAAAATCGCCGATGGCCCGGGGTCGTCGGCCCCAGCACTGTCTTTGCCGGCTTCGTCGTCGGCCGTCTCGGGGGCGGCGAAGGGGATCAACAGTTGCGACGTCAGAATCTGCGTCATCGCCGATTGGAAGCGGTTGAAGACGATCGTGCAAACGTCGAACCCGCCGGCGTCGAACATGGTGATGAGCGTCTCCGCCACTTTCCGGGCGTCGGCGAACTCGACGCCGCGCCGGCCGATGCCCTCGATGGTTTCGACGATATCGTCGCCGAACTCGCGTTTCAGCCCGTCGCGGCCCTTGCGCCCGACGCAGAGAATGCGGACGATCTTGCCGTCCCGTTTCAGGTCATGGGCCATGGTCCGCACCTCGCGGATGATGGCGCCGTTGAAGCCGCCGCACAGGCCGCGGTCCGCCGTGCAGGCGACGATCAGGTGAATTTGCGTGCTGCCGGTGCCGACCAGCATCGGTGGCGCGCCTTCGATGCCGCCGAGGCTTTCGCCGACGTCGGCGACCATGCGTTCCATCACCTCGGCATAAGGCCGGGCCGCCTCGGCGTTTTCCTGGGCGCGCCTAAGCTTGGCCGCCGCCACCATCTTCATGGCCGAGGTGATCTTCTGCGTCGATTTGACGCTGTTGATCCGGACTTTTAGGTCTTTGAGGTTGGGCATGTTTGAGGTTCCGGGCGGCTGCTTTAAGCGTTTAGGCGTAGGTCTTGGTGAAGTCGTCCATGAATTTGGTGAGTTTGGCTTGCGTTTCCTCGCTCAGTTCCTTTTCCGTGCGGATGGCCTTGAGGATGTCCTGGCCCTTGGAGCGAATTTCGTCCAACAGCCGGGCTTCGAATTGGGTCACCTGGTTGACCTCGATGGCGTCCGTATAGCCGTTGACCCCGGCGAAAATGGAAATCACCTGTTCCTCGATCGGCAGCGGCGAGTATTGCGGCTGTTTCAGCAATTCGGTCAGGCGCGCGCCCCGGGCCAGCAGATTCTGGGTCGCTTTATCCAGGTCGGACGAGAACTGGGCGAACGCCGCCATTTCCCTGTATTGGGCCAGTTCCAGCTTGATCGACCCGGCGACCTGTTTCATCGCCTTGATCTGGGCCGCGGAACCGACGCGCGACACCGACAGGCCGACGTTCACCGCCGGGCGGATGCCCTTGAAGAACAATTCCGTTTCCAGAAAGATCTGGCC
>JADFMB010000034.1 GCA_022564115.1 Pseudomonadota bacterium | reverse complement strand
GCGCAGCCTAACTCCGCTGACGCCTCCGGACGAGGGTCGTACCGGCAACTACAAGCATCAGCGCCATGGCCGTGGCGCCCCACGCACTGAGCGTCGGTATGGGCACGGGGACGTTGACCGTGACCGTTCCGCGCATGCCGGCGATCGCGTGGGGCTCGCAGATGTAAAAGTACAGGCCGGGCGCGGCAAACGTATGCGTGAACTCACTCGCGGCGGCGGGGGAGTGGAAGCCGCTGCCATTAAATGTTAGAGAGCCGGCGTCGTCCGCTTGCGCCACGGTGTGGAACCCGCCGGCCAGGCCCGTCCAGTGGACGGAATCGCCGACCTCGATGGTGACGTCCGGCGGTACGAAGCTGAGACCCACGGCGTCGACGTCGATGGTCGTTTGAGCGCCGGCTTCTTGGGCGCTTTGCACCGAGCCCACCGCGAGCAGAAGGACAACACTCCACGTAATGCGATTCATCGGATTTCCTCCTTTGCTACAATGAACTGTTGGCACGCGCACCGCCTTAGCGCAGCGGCGTTTCATGCGCCAGAATGAGACCCCTACGGAATTTCGCGGATGCCCGAACCCGAACGAACAACCGTTCATCATACGGATTCAGCCTGCTCGATTCAAGAGTTTTTTGGCGATCCGGCGCCTCTTGGTGCCGCCTTTTCGCCGCCACAAAAAACCTTTATTGAGGCGCCCATGGTGCTTTTGCGTTCCATCGCCACCGTCGGCGGCTTTACCCTGATCAGCCGGGTGCTCGGCTTCCTGCGCGATATCCTGATTGCCGCCGTGCTCGGCGCCGGCGCCGGGGCGGATGTCTTTTTCGTCGCCTTCAAGCTCCCCAACCTGTTCCGCCGCCTGTTCGCCGAGGGCGCGTTCTCGATGGCCTTCGTGCCGATGTTCGCGGGCCGTGTCGAAACGGATGGGATCGAGGCGGCCAAGGCGTTCGCCGAGGCCGCCTTCGGCGTCCTTTTCTGGACCCTGTTGATTTTCGTCGGCGTCATTGAGCTCGCCATGCCGCTGGTGATGATGGGCTTCGCGCCCGGTTTCATAGGCGACGCGGCGAAGTTCGACCTGGCCGTGGAGCTGACCCGGATCACGTTTCCGTATTTGTTGTTTATTGCCCTGGTCTCGTTGATGGCCGGGGTCTTGAACTCGCTCGGCCGTTTTGCCGCCGCCGCCGCGACACCCATATTGCTCAACCTGTGCCTGATCGGGGCGATCCTGGGGCTGGCGAATTTCACCGAAACCCCCAGCCACGCGCTGGCCTGGGGCGTGGCGGCGGCGGGCGGGGTTCAGTTCGTTTGGCTGTACGCCGCCTGTGGCCGCGAAGGCGTGTGGCTTCGCCTGGGCCTGCCCCGGCTGACCGGCGACGTCAAGGTGCTGATGAAACGCATGGCCCCGGTCGCCGTCGGCGCCGGCATCTACCAGATCAACCTGGTCATCGACACGGTAATCGCCTCGTTTCTGCCGTCCGGGTCGATCTCGTACCTGTTTTTCGCCGATCGGGTCAATCAACTGCCCCTGGGCGTCGTCGGCGTCGCCGTCGGCACGGCGTTGCTGCCGCTGTTGTCCCGCCAGGTCCGGGCCGGCGAGGAGGCGGCGGCGCTGCACAGCCAGAACCGGGCCTTGGAATTCTCGTTTCTGCTGACCCTGCCGGCGGCGGCGGCCTTGATGGTCATCGCCGGGCCGGTGGTCCGGGTGCTTTTTGAACGCGGCGCTTTTGGCCCTGCCGAGACGGCGGCGACGGCGGCGGCGTTGGCCGTTTATGCCATCGGCCTGCCGGCTTACGTCGCCGTCAAGGTACTGGCGCCGGGCTTCTTCGCCCGCCAGGACACGGCGACGCCGGTCAAGATTGCCGTCGTCTGCCTGTTGGTCAATCTGGTGCTCAACCTTATTTTGATGGGTCCGTTCAAGCACGTCGGCATCGCCATGGCGACGGTGGTCTCAAGCTGGCTCAACGCCGGCCTGTTGGCCACCATCCTCCACAGGCGCGGCCATTTTGTCCTCGACGACAGGCTCCGCCACAGGCTGCCGCGCATCATTTTGGCCAGCGCCGGCATGACGGCGGCATTGGCATTGGCATTGGCGCTGACGCCCCTGGGCGGGGCCCTGACCGGTTCGATGACGGAACGCATCGCGGCACTGGCGGCGCTGGTGGTCGGCGGCATGGCGGTGTACGGGGCCCTGGGTTGGGTTACCGGCGCGGCGCGGCCCCAGGACCTGAAAAGCCTTTATCGCGGCGCCGGGACCACCTAAAAAAGGACGATAGGGGGCTAACCGTCCATGCAGCGTATTTTTTCCGGCGTGCAACCGACGGGTAATTTGCATCTCGGCAATTACCTGGGCGCCATTCGCAACTGGGTGCGGCTGCAGGATGATTACGAATGCCTGTTCTGCATCGTCGACCTGCACGCCGTCACCGTCTGGCAGGACCCGGAAGAGCTTAAAATCAATACGCGCCACGTCGCCGCCGCGATGCTGGCCGCCGGTATCGACGCCGAGCGCCACATCATTTTCAACCAGAGCCAGGTTCCCGGCCACGCGGAGCTGGCCTGGATCTTCAATTGCGTGGCCCGCCTGGGGTGGCTCAACCGCATGACCCAGTTCAAGGAAAAGGCCGGCAAGAACAAGGAAAACGCCTCCGTCGGCCTTTATGCCTACCCGAACCTGATGGCCGCCGATATCCTGCTGTACAAAAGCACCCACGTGCCCGTCGGCGAAGACCAGAAACAGCACCTTGAACTGGCCCGCGACATCGCGAATAAGTTCAACAACGATTTCGGCGTCGATTTCTTCCCCATCGTCGAGCCGCTGATCTTCGCCGCCGCCGCCCGGGTAATGTCGCTCCGTGACGGCACGGCCAAGATGAGCAAGTCGGACCCGTCGGACATGTCCCGCATCGCCATGACCGATGACGCCGAGCTCATCGCCAAAAAAATCCGCAAGGCAAAGACCGATCCCGATTCGTTGCCCTCGAGCCCGAAGGAATTCGACGGCCGGCCCGAAGCCGCCAACTTGATGGGCATCTACGCGGCCCTCGCCGACATGGAAATCGAAGACGTCTGCAAAAAATTCGGCGGCCAGCAGTTTTCCAATTTCAAACAGGACCTGACCGACCTGGCGGTAGAGAAATTGGCTCCCATGCAGGGCGAAATGCGCCGCCTGATGAACGATCCGGCGCATGTGGACGGGGTCATCGCCGGCGGCGCGGAACGCGCCCGGGCCATCGCCGAGCCGATCCTGGCCGAGGTCCATGACATCTTGGGCTTCCTGCGTCCCGGCCGGGGCTGAACGCCCAAATCAACGGCCCAAATCAACGGCCCAAATCAACGGCATGTGACGGAACGAGGGAAAAAAGAAGCTGCCCCGCAAGCGCCGCTTTGCCCTATAATGGTTATGATCATCCCGCCCGGGTCTTGATAACCGGGGCCGCACGGCCCATGTTAAGGCACGGCGTCCAAGGAAGGAAAGAGTGAGCTATGTTCATTCAGACGGAACACACGCCCAATCCGGCGACATTGAAGTTTTTGCCTGGCTGTCCGGTCATGGAATCGGGCACCGCCAATTTCACTTCCTCCGGCGAAGCCCAGAATTCGCCGTTGGCGATGGGGCTTTTCGGCGTCGACGGGGTGAGCGGCATTTTCCTGGGCTCCGACTTCATCACCGTTACCAAAACGGACGACAAGGACTGGGAAATCCTCAAACCCGAGATTCTCGGCGCCATCATGGAACATTTTCAATCCGGCAAGGCGGTGATGACCGAACCCGTCGGCCACGGCGGCACGGAAGAATCGGTAGCCGAAAACGACCTCGACAAGAAGATCAAGGAACTGATCGACACCCGGGTGCGCCCGGCGGTGGCCCAGGACGGCGGCGACATCATCTACAAGGGGTTCGAGGACGGGATTGTTTATCTTCATATGCAAGGCGCCTGCGCCGGCTGTCCCAGTTCGACCGCGACCCTGAAACACGGCATCGAGAACATGCTCAAGCACTACATCCCGGAAGTGACGGAAGTCAGGGCCATCGACTAAAGCAAATCCCGAGCAGATTGAATCAATCCGCGACGACGAATTTGCGTAATATCAATAAGATAGAGCATGAAACATAAGCCATCCTAAATGCATCATGCTCTAGGTGCTGGGGCATTGAAAAAGGACCGTCTTTTCCGGCCCTTATCGGGAAAACTCCAAAAAATGGTAATGGTGCATTGCAATATTTTTTATTGCAATGCACAAAGGCTAGTATTGGAATCCGGGATATGTTAAACAGCGTTCCAATCCTGCCGGCCAGTGGCTCCGTTTAAGACTCGTGTGGGGGAGACAAACGGAAGGCCTAGATAGCTAAGGTGGTTTGTGCAATTGAGGGGTTGAAGCGGCGGGCGTCCGCCGCTCCATTTTCATTCATTGATGACGATACGTTTTGAACGTGGCGCGTTGATCGCCGTCGCCGGGCTTGTCGCCGGGCTCATCGCCGTGGTCATCCTCAGCCCGCTTGAAAAAGCGACGGTGGCGCCCAAGGCGGCGCTCGGGCTGGTGGTATCCCAACCCGTTCCGGCGCCTGTTTTACCCCCGGTTTTCACCCGCCCGGCCGAAGATGTGATGCTGGTCCTCGCCCCGCCCGCACGGGAGCGCAAAGAGCCGGTAAAGATTTCCAGGATGGCCGGAATCGACACCCTGACTGGCTTTATGTCCGTCGACGATGTCGACCGCACCAGCCGCGAGAAGTTTTTGAAAACGACGCAAGCGTTGTTGGAAACATTCAACCAATTGGGCTACGACCTCGATCTTGTCCGTTCCGGCAAGGCCCTGGTGCCGCGCCTGTTTCTGGCCAGCCTGCCGGGCGACCTCAAGGACATCCGTGAAGCCCGGGTCCGCAAGGCGCTTTTCTTCAAGACCGTTTTGCCCCTTATCCTGCAGGTCAACGAGGAAATCTTACGTGACCGCCGGCGGCTGTGGAGGCTCCATTTCCAACGCGGCCTGGGCTTGAAATTCGGTCCCGCCGACCGGCTGTGGCTGATGGTCATGGCCGATCGCTACAAGCTGAAGAACGGCACCATCGACAATCTTCTGAAGCGGGTCGATATCGTCCCGCCGTCCCTGGCGCTCGCCCAGGCGGCGGAGGAAAGCGGCTGGGGAACGTCGCGTTTCGTGCGTGAGGGTAACGCCGTTTTCGGGCAGTGGACGTTCTCCGATACCGGAAATCTGCTTCCGGCCCGGCGCGACGAAGGCAAGACCCATAAAATCAGGGCCTTTCCGAGCCTGCTGGAATCCGTCCGCGCTTATGCCCACAACCTCAACACCCATTACGCCTACCGTCAAATGAGGCGGATCCGCCACGGGCTCCGGCTCAAGGGGGCGCCGTTAGAGGGCCTGTTGATGGTCGGCGACCTGAAAAATTATTCCCAGCGGGGCGAGAAATACGTCGAAACCATCAAGATTCTCATCGAGGCCAATAATCTGCAACGCTTCGACGACGCCCGGCTGGGCGACGAAGGCCCGCTAATCTGACGGGTCCCGCTGACGGGTTTGGCGTTGGTTTCTATCCTTTCGGACTTCTATAGAACTGGCGGCCGAACCAGTACCACCGGCCGTCGCCGGCGGGCAGGGTGCAGTTCACCCGAGTGCGGCCCTTGGGGAACGCTTGATTAACCCTGATTTCGATCCGCCGTTCGCCCAGACGTTCCAACCTTGCCCGGCCGTCGTGAGATGAAAAACACGAAAGCCGGTTCAGCCCTTCGAGTTGGCCGGTGATGGTGAATCCCATGACCGGAGGATTGTTGGCGCCGATCATCGGATCGGCGGGGGTAATGTCGGCAACGGGCAGCGGCAGGGCGTTGGCCACGAGCTTGAAACGCGCCAAGCCGCTGTAATTTTCGTTCATCGCGAAACGGGGCAGTTCGAAAATATTGCCGCCGCTCCCGATGACGCCCGAATGCTGGCCGAAGGCGGCGGCAAACCCGGCCTCCTTGACCACCGCTTGAACGGCCAAGGAGGATTCGCCGTAAGGATAGGCGATCAGCGACGGCCGCCGGCCGAGCTCTTCCTCGAAGCGTTTGTTCGAACGTTCAAGCTCGTCCCGGTTCCGGGCGCTGTCGGCGTCGGGCATATGCAGATGCGTTTCCGTCTGGCTGCCGATGGCGACCCCGGCCCGCGCCATTTCCCTGATCTGGTCCCAGCTCATGGTGCCGGACTGTTTGCGGTCGACGGGACCGGTGGCGACGAAAAGGGTAAAAGGAAAACCGGCTTTCTTCAGCCGCGGCCAGGCTTCCGTGTAGACGGAAAGAAAGGCGTCGTCGATGCTCAGGCCCACGGAGCGGTCGGGAAGCGTCTTGCCGCCAAGAAGGGCGTCGACGATGTCCGCCAACGCCAAGACGCGGTAGCCCCCCGAACGCAATTCCCGAAGGTGGGCCTCGAACTGTTCAAGGGTGATGTTGGTGGATGGGTATCGGGATTCCCCGAACCGGTGATACATGATGACCACGGCCCTGGTTTCGGCCGCCGCCGGGGCGCTGCCGCCGATAAGGACGCCGCCGGTCGCCGCCAGGACCACCAGGACCACCAGCCGGGCCCCGGCCAGGATGGTCCGGGCGGCCCGGGCGGGCGAAAAGGCGCCCTTCATCGCAATGCGGAACATACGGCGAGGGGTCATGGTTTTTTCCGGCCTCGATGATGAGCCTTTATTTTTCCCGCTTCCAAGCGCCAGCACAAGTGCCATACTGAAACCTCGGATTATGCATGCCGGGAGGCACGAATGACAGGCGCCCTCAATCAAGACGCCCTCGACCAACTCTTCAACGACGCCCGCACCCATAACGGCTGGCTGGACAAGCCGGTGGAAGAAGACCTTCTCCGCGCTGTCTGGGACCTGACCAAGATGGGCCCGACCAGCGCCAATTGCAGCCCCGCCAGGATTGTCTTCGTGGTTTCCGCCGAAGCCAAGGAACGCCTGAAATCCTTCCTGATCGAAGGCAATGTGGACAAAACCATGGCCGCGCCCGTCACCGCCATCATCGGGTCGGATCAGAAGTTCCATGACCGCCTGCCCGAGCTTTTCCCCCATGCCGACGCCAAATCGTGGTTCGAGGGAAACGAGCCCCTGATCCAGTCCACCGCTTTCCGCAACGCGACCCTGCAAGGGGCCTATTTCATCCTTGCCGCCCGGGCGTTGGGCCTCGATTGCGGGCCGATGTCGGGATTTGACAATGACGCCGTCGATGAAGCCTTCTTTTCCGGCACCACCATAAAGTCCAATTTCCTTTGCAACATCGGCACCGGCAACGGCGAGGACATGTTTCCAAGGAGCCCGAGGCTCGATTTCGACGACGCCTGCTCGGTCGTTTAGTTTCGAGGGCGAGGGCCGGCCCGACGGGAAAGCGAAAAACAATGCGAATTCTGGGTTTTGACACGGCGACATCCGCTTGTTCGGCGGCCGTTTGGGAAGACGGGCGCATCGCCGCCCGGCGGTTCGAGCCCATGTCGCGGGGCCAATCGGAACGCCTGATGCCCATGGTCCGGGAGGTTCTGTCGGAAGCCGGGATCGATTTCCCGGACCTCGACCTGCTGGCCGTAACCACCGGGCCCGGTGCTTTTACCGGGCTCAGGATCGGCCTTGCCGCCGCCCGGGGGATGGCGTTGGCGGGGGACCTGGCCTGTTTCGGCGTCACCACTCTGGACGCCGTCGCCGCCGGGGTTTCAGAGCACGAGCGCGACAAGGCAAGGGTGCTGGTGGTGCTCGATTCCAAACGCCCCGAGGTCTACGCCCAGGCCTTTCGGTCCGACCTTCGGCCCTTGTCCGAGCCGCAAGCCCTTATGCCCGCTGATTTGGCCACCCTGACGGCAAACGGCGAAGGGGATGGCGACCCTGTGGTGGTCGCCGGCGATGGCGCCGGCCAGGCCGTGGAGGCGCTTAAGGATAAGGGAATAGAGGCCGTCCTCAGCACCGCCCCGGGTGTCCCCGACGCGGCAACCGTCGCCGCGATCGCCGCCCGGCGGTGGTCCCCGGATCAACCGGCGAAGCCGCTCCGGCCTTTGTACCTGAGACCTCCCGACGCCAAGGCATCCGAAAACGGCGGCAGAATCCGGCCCCGGAAAGACCCCGGCCCTTGAGGACGGGTTTTCGGCTAGGCTTTTTTGATAATCAGGCGATGGATGCCGTCGGGCGGCTGCGACGGGTCCTCGGGTTCCAGGCTGAGAATGCCGTGGCCGTGGTCCTTGACCGAACGGGGGACGTTCTCTAAGGGTTCCTGGCCCCGAAGGCGGACTTCGGCGGTCTGTCCCGGCTGCATGCTTTCGATCAGAAGTTTTGTTTTGACAAAAGTAAGTGGGCAGACTTCATTGGTAATATCGATATAGAAGTCCGTCTTATGGCCTTTGTTGTCTTTCGCGGCGTTATTCATTGTTCTTACTTGCCCGGGATGAATATGTTTATTATATAAGACTCTTATTAATAGAGCGCCTTATAATAAAAACCAGGCGATAAAAAAGTTTCCTCGCCGGCCTGGGGAATCATATCAGTGAGGATCAATCGTACATGACCGACAAACCCAATGTAAGCGAGTTGCTGGAACTGACGACCGAAATCGTCGCCGCGCACGCGGGCAACAACTCCGTTGCACCCGGCGATCTGCCGCAATTGATTCAGGATGTCTTTAAAACCTTGGTGGTGGTCGGAACGACACCCATTGTGCCCGAGCGCCCGCGTCCCGCCGTTGCCATTAAGAAATCCATTTTTCCTGATTACATCGTTTGTCTCGAGGACGGCAAGAAGCTGAAAATGCTCAAACGCCACCTTAAGACGGCCTACAACCTGACGCCCGCGGAATACCGGGAACGCTGGGGCCTGCCTTCCGATTACCCCATGGTGGCGCCGAATTACGCCAAGCATCGTTCCAATCTGGCTAAGAAGATCGGCCTTGGCACAAAACCCCGAAAGCGCCGCCGCTAAATCGCGGAACTTTTCCGCGCTACGGGGTTCGGCCGCCAAGGCCTTGCCGGCGGTCCGGGCGAACACCATCCGCACGACGAAACCAGATTATCCGGGTCCGGGCTTTAAATGAGTTGACGGCGATCCGATATAATATTTTCCCTATTTGGGAACAGCCATGCCGGAAAACAGAATCGAGCGCATCTGCATAGATAAAGGCATGAAAATGACCGGGCAGCGCCGGGTCATCGCCCGGGTGCTGTCCGCGGCAGATGACCATCCGGACGTCGAGGAAGTCTACCGGCGGGCCAGCGAAATGGACCCCAAAATATCCATTGCCACCGTCTATAGGACGGTGCGCCTTTTCGAAGCGGAGAATATCGTCGAACGGCATGATTTCGGCGACGGGCGGTCCCGTTATGAAGAAGCCACCGATGAACACCACGATCATCTGATCGACATCAAGTCCGGCAAGGTTATCGAATTTCAAAACCAGGAAATCGAGGCCCTACAGGAAAAGATCGCCGAAAAACACGGCATGAAACTCGTCGGACACCGCCTTGATCTCTACGGCGTGCCCCTGGATCCCTCTGGGGATAACAAGGAATGAAAAATAGGCAATTGGGGCAAAAACTTTATATCAAAACCTATGGCTGCCAGATGAACGTCTATGACTCCGGGCGCATGGCGGACATCCTGGCGCCCTTGGGCTATGCCCTTGTCGATGGGCCCGAAGACGCCGATATGGTGATCCTCAATACTTGCCATATCCGGGAAAAGGCGGCGGAGAAGGTCTATTCGGAACTCGGCCGCCTCAAGCGCCTGAAAACCGCCAGGGAAAAACAAGGTGGGCGCATGATCCTGGCCGTCGCCGGTTGCGTCGCGCAGGCCGAAAGCGAGGAAATCCTCGACCGGGCGCCCTTCGTCGATATGGTCTTCGGTCCCCAGGCCTATCACCGGCTGCCGGAACTGTTGGCCGCCCTGCAGCGCGCCGGAAAAGCGGTGCTGAACACCGATTTTCCACCCGAGCCCAAATTCGACCACCTGCCGAAGGATGCCCTCGACCCGGGGGCCGCCGGAACGTCGGCCTTTTTGACCGTCCAGGAAGGGTGCGACAAGTTCTGCACCTTCTGCGTCGTTCCCTATACCCGCGGCGCCGAATATTCCCGACCCGCCGAAGACGTGATCGCCGAGTCCGGCCGGCTGGCCGCCGCCGGGGTCCGTGAAATCACCTTGTTGGGGCAAAACGTCAACAATTACCACGGCGCCGAGCCCCCCGGGACCACCCGGGCTGGATCATCCGGGACCGGATCACTCGAAACCTGGGGCCTCGGGCGGCTGATCCGGGAACTCGGCAAGATCGACGGCATCGAACGCATCCGCTATACCACGTCCTATCCCGCCGACATGAACGATGAGTTGATCGCCGCCCACGGGGACGTGCCGGAATTGATGCCGTTTTTGCATTTGCCCATGCAATCGGGGTCCGACACCGTGCTGAAGGCCATGAACCGGCGCCACACCGCGGACGATTACCGCCGCCTGGCCGGCCTCCTCCGGGAAGCCCGGCCCGACATCGGGCTGTCCTCGGACTTTATTGTCGGCTTCCCGGGCGAAACCGATGCCGATTTCGACGCCACCTTGGGGCTGGTGGAAGAGATCGTTTTCGTTCAGGCCTATTCATTCAAATACAGCCAGCGGCCGGGAACCCCGGCCGCGGCCATGGACGGCCAGATTCCCGAGACGGTCAAAAGCGAACGCCTGGAAGCCCTGCGGGACGTTCTGGACGCCCAACAATTGGCCTTCAACCGTTCCTGTGTGGGCCGGGTCCTGCCGGTGCTGTTGGACCGTCCGGGCCGCAAGCCGGGACAGTTGGTCGGGCGCAGCCCCTATATGCAGGCCGTTCATGTGGACGACCCCATCGAAGGACCCGGCGCCATCGTTCGCCTCGCCATCACCGCCGCCCACGCCAACAGCCTCAAGGGCGGCGTCGAGGCGCAAGAGGCCGGCGCCGAACCCGTCGAAGAGAGGGCGACCGCTTGACCCGGACAGTGAAACGAAAAACCGTCAACGACTTCGGCGCTTCCGAAACCGCGGAAAGGGTCTTTGCCGACAACCACCTGGCCATGGAACTGTTCGGCTCCCATCACCGGAACCTGGCCCGCATTGAGCAAGTGATGGATGTGGCCATCAACGCGCGGGGAAACGAGGTCACCATCTCCGGTGACGCCGACGCCGTCGACGCGGCGGCGCGGGTCCTGGACGGGCTGTATGCCCGCCTTGAGAAGGGCTACGAAGTCAATGGCGAGGAAGTCGAGGCGGTCCTGCGCATGGCCCAGGCCCCGGGCGGCGATATCGCCGACGCCGATCTGACGATCCGCACCCGAAAACGCCACATTTCTCCGCGCTCTTCGGGGCAGGCCGACTACCTTCGCGCCATCGATGGCGCCAAACTGGTATTCGGCGAGGGCCCGGCCGGCACCGGCAAGACCTATCTGGCGGTAGCCAAGGGGGTCGAGCGGCTGGTCAAGGGTTCCGTCGACCGGATCATCCTGTCGCGCCCGGCGGTCGAAGCGGGCGAGCAACTGGGTTTCCTGCCCGGCGACATGCGCGAGAAAGTGGACCCTTACCTAAGGCCGCTTTATGACGCGTTGTTCGACATGCTGCCGGAGACGCAGGTGGTCAAGTGCCTGGAGAAGGGGGAAATCGAGGTGGCGCCCCTGGCTTTCATGCGCGGCCGGACCCTGTCCAACGCCTTCGTGATCCTGGACGAGGCCCAAAACACGACCGCCATGCAGATGAAAATGTTTCTGACCCGGCTCGGCGAAAATTCCTCCATGGTCATCACCGGGGACTTGAGCCAGGTCGACCTGCCCAGCGGCGTTCGGTCCGGGCTTCGCGACGCCATGGAAACATTGACCGGCGTCGATGGCGTCTCTTTCATCACCTTTACCGAAACCGACGTCGTCCGCCATCCCCTCGTCAGCCGCATCGTCCGCGCCTACGGCAAGGTCGAAGACCGGCGAAAGTCAGGGGCGCGCTACGAAAAGAAAGGAAACGCCGGAACCAAGACGGATGCGGCCGAAGATGACTGAAGCCGCTTCCATGACAGACCCCCAGGAACCGGAAATCGACGTTTCCGTGCCCTGCCGGTTGTGGGAAGAGGCGCTGCCCGATGCCCAGGCCCTGTCCCGGAACGCGGCCCAGGCGGTTCTTCGGGCCCATGGGTGGGCAGACGGGCCGGCACACGGGCCGGACCTGACCGATGTCGAAGCCAGCATCGTCCTTGCCGACGACGCTTTCGTCCGGGGCCTCAACCGGGACTACCGGGACCGGGACCGGCCCACCAACGTTTTGTCCTTTCCCGTCCACGGGCCGGACCAGGAAATCCCGGCCCGTGGCGGAACGCTTGCCGGTATGCCGGTGATGCTGGGGGACGTCGTCGTCGCCTATGAAACCGCCGCCGCCGAAGCAACCGAGGAGGGCAAGACCCTCGGCGATCATTTATGCCATCTGGTCGTCCATGGTATGCTTCATCTGCTTGGCCATGACCACCAGACGCCGGCGGCGGCGGAAGCCATGGAAAAGCTTGAAGTCGACGTTCTTGCCAGCTTCGATATCGCCAACCCCTACGGAGACGGCCATCCGGCGGCTAATTAAACCGATGAACGACCAACCTTCGAGTCCCAAGCCCCGCGACAATGGGGCCGAAAACGAAACTTCCCTCTTTAGCGGCCTTTTAGGCTGGATACGCGGTGTCGGCGGCGACCGAAACGGCGAAGATTCGGTGCGCGACGCCCTGGAGGAATTGATCGAGGAACGCGAGGAAGCGGAAGTCCCCATCGATGAAGACGAACGCATCCTGCTGGCCAATATCCTGGAACTCCGCGGCCGCACCATCCACGACGTCATGGTGCCCCGGGCCGATATCGCCGCCGTCAGCCGCGACAGTTCATTGTCGGAGTTGATCGGCCTCCTGACCAAGGAAAGCCACTCCCGGCTGCCGGTTTACGGCGAAACCCTCGACGATGCGGCGGGCATGGTCCATATCAAGGACGTTTTGGCCTGGCGCGGACGGGACAGGGACTTTTCCCTTTCCAATATCCAACGCAAGATATTGTTCGTCTCCCCTTCCATGCAGGTGTTGGAGCTGCTGTTGGAAATGCGGGCCGAACGCTCTCATATGGCGCTGGTGGTCGATGAATTCGGCGGCGTTGACGGCTTGGTGACCATCGAGGACCTGGTCGAGGAGATCGTCGGGGAAATCGAGGACGAACACGACCTTGACGACAACCCGAAAATGACCAGCCATCCCGACGGCAGCTTCACCGCCGATGCCCGCGTCACCATCGACACCCTGGTGGAAATGACCGGAACCGAAGTCACCGAAGGGGATTCCGAGGATATCGATACCTTGGGTGGGCTCGTTTTTTTCATCGCCGGGCGGGTGCCGATCCGCGGCGAACTGATCCGTCATTCCTCCGGCCTTGAGTTCGAGGTCCTGGACGCCGATCCCCGCCGGATCAAGTCCTTGCGGGTACTCAAACCGGCACCGTCGAGCCAGCGGGAAAAAGGCGATTGATGGGGGCGGGGGGGGAAGCCGGAACGGGAAGCCCTTCGCCGGTTTCGCGGATGAACCGCCCGGCCAACCTGAAAATACGCTTGGCCGGCTTGACGGGGTGGCGGCGCTCGGCGCTGTTGGCCGGACTGGGCGTGGCGGCGGCCATGGCCCTGCCCCCGGTCCATGGGCTGCCGCTTTTGATTCCCGCCTTCGTCGGCCTGTTGTGGGCGGTGGAAACCAGCCCCGGTCCGGGCCGGGCGTTTACCGCCGGCTGGTGGTTCGGGGTCGGACACTTCGCCGCCGGACTGGCCTGGATTTCCTTCGCCTTTTTTGTCGATGCGCCCAGATACGGCTGGATGGCGCCTTTTGCCGTCGCCGGCATGGCCGCCGGCATGGCGCTGTTCCCGGCCGCCGCCGCCATTCTCAGCTATTTGGTTTTCGAAAGGCGGCTCACCGCCCTGGGCCGGGTCCTCGTCTTCGGCGCCCTGTGGATGCTTACGGAATGGCTGCGGGGATGGGTGTTGACCGGGTTCCCTTGGAATCTTCTCGGCACCGTCTGGGTTTTTTCCGACGCCATGGTCCAGTTGGCGGCGCTGACCGGCGTTTATGGCCTGAGCCTGCTTGCCGTGGTAGCGGCGGCAATGCCGGCGGTGCTGGCGGAACCGGTTTCCGGCGGCGGGGAACGGAACCGATGGATGCCGGTGCTGGCCGCGGCCGGGGTGCTGGCGCTGGTCTGGGCCGGCGGGGAATGGCGCTTGGCCGGAGCCGGCAATGATACCGTCCCCGGGGTGCGCCTCCGGCTCGTGCAGCCGAACATCCCGCAGAACCAGAAATGGAAGCGGGAACTCCGCTGGGGCCATGTGCTCAAGCAGTTGGAGATGAGCAACAGGCCGGCCCCGCCGGGCCGCTCTCCGACCCTCGTCATTTGGGCCGAAACGGCGGTGCCTTTTGTCATTTCCGGTCCTTCCCAACTGACCCGGGCCCTGGGCCGGGCGGCCCCTCCGGGAGGCTTGGTCATCGTCGGCGCTCCACGGACGGTTGGCTCTGGGGCGGCATCGAAGGAATTGTTCAACAGCATCTTGGCCATCGATTCCCAAGGCCGGATCAAGGGTGTTTACGACAAGCACCATCTGGTGCCGTTCGGCGAATACGTTCCCTTGCGTTCCGTCCTGGCGGTCGGCAAGCTGACGGCGGGGCGCCAGGATTTTTCACCCGGCCCCGGAGTCCGGACCCTGGCCCTGGACGGCCTGCCGCCATTTTCGCCGCTGATCTGTTACGAGGTCATTTTTCCGGGCCGGGTCGCCGAAAAAAATAATTCACCGCAATGGTTGTTAAACCTAACCAATGACGCCTGGTTCGGATTCTCATCCGGGCCTTACCAGCATTTCGCCGCCGCCCGTTTGCGCGCCGTCGAGGAAGGCCTGCCCCTGGTTAGGGTTGCCAACACGGGCATTTCGGGTGTTATCGACCCCTACGGGCGCGTTGTGCGGCGACTGGGCCTTGGCCGGGAGGGTATAATAGACAGTCCACTACCGGTTGAAACCGCTTATAGTCCGCCGTTTTCCAGACTGGGCCCTTGGATGACGGGGTTGATTTTTATCATGGCCTTTGGGTTTGGATTTCTGCTAACACCTATAGGCTCCTTAAGGGAAGACCGGCAAGCCGGGTAACGGAATATGTTGCCCGGACCGCTATTTTAGCTTGCATACTATTGTATGCACGTGCATATTGTCGGAGTGCAAGGCGTTTCCACTGGAAGGAAATTTCCTTGTATGGGATTAATGTAAATCGTTTTTGACTAGACCTACATAGAACAAGCGGAACAAAATGAAAAAATCAGCCACCTCACACACTGCTAAGAAGCGCCGGATGAAAAAGAGACGCCTGCCGCCAGGGGTGCCAAACCCCGTCGACATTCATGTCGGCGGCCGGGTGCGTCTTCGCCGGACACTGCTGGGCCTGAGCCAGGAAAAACTTGGAGACGCCGTCGGCCTGACCTTCCAGCAGATTCAGAAATACGAACGCGGCGCCAACCGCATTGGCGCTTCGCGCCTGTTTCAGCTCAGCCATATCCTGGACGTGCCGATCTCGTTTTTCTTCGACGACATACCGGCCGGCTTGAGAACCACCGAAGGTCAAGTCGCCATGGGCCTTCGCGAGCGGGAGCAAAAAACAATTGAGCCCGACCCGCTGGCCCGCCGCGAGACGCTGGAACTGGTGCGTGCTTACTACCGGATTTCCGACCCCAGAGTGCGCAAGCGCCTGTTTGAATTAACGAAATCACTGGCCAACGCTTTCAGCGGCAAATAAATCCAGGGCCGCCTCGGTCTCCAGGGGATGGATTTCCCGATCCCCTGGGGACCGGGTGGTGATAGTGCCGGAACCGGAGACGGAAAGCGGCCGCCTCGCCGTTTTGACGGCCTTGGAAAAGACCTTGACGGCTACCGGAAAGCTTGCGAAAAGGGCCGTCCCCGTATCTAACGGATGCGGTAGCGTGGAAGGATTTGGACTACTTGCCACCACGGTAAAAAAGGCGCTAAGTGGGCTCAAATTTTACTCAAGCCGTTGCAGCCCTCGGTCCAACGGGACAAAACATTGATCGGAGGGATCGACTGTGGGTAAACGGAATTTCCTTTTCACCAGCGAATCAGTTTCGGAAGGTCACCCGGATAAAATCTGCGACCGGATTTCCGACGCCGTGGTCGATAAATACCTTGCCGCCGATCCGCTTTCACGTGTCGCGGTGGAAACCCTTTGCACCATCAACCAGATCATCCTTGCCGGCGAAGTCAGGGGTCCCGACCGGATCACCCATGACGTTCTGGAAGAAGTCGCCCGGGCCTGCGTAAAGGAAATCGGCTACGAACAGGACGGCTTTCACTGGAAAAACGTCAACGTTGAAATCCACGTCCATAACCAATCACCCGACATCGCCCAAGGGGTCGACGCCACGGGCAACAAGGACGAAGGCGCCGGCGACCAGGGATTGATGTTCGGCTATGCCTGCACCGAGACCGACGTCCTGATGCCGGCGCCGATCCATTACTCCCATGCTATTCTGCGGTCCCTGGCCGAAGCCCGCCATTCCGGCGCCGAGCCGGGCCTGGGTCCGGATTCGAAAAGCCAGGTGACCTTGGAATATGTCGCGGGCAAGCCCGTCCGGGCGACGGCGGTTGTCGTCTCGACCCAGCACTCCGAGGACCTGGACCAGGACCAGGTGCGGGAAATCGTCCGTCCTCATGTACTATCGGTCCTGCCGGAAGGCTGGATGTGCGACGAGGACGAATTCTACGTCAATCCGACGAAACGTTTCGTCGTTGGCGGACCCGCAGGAGACGCCGGCCTGACCGGCCGCAAGATCATTGTCGACACCTACGGCGGGGCCGCGCCGCACGGCGGCGGCGCCTTTTCCGGCAAGGACCCGACCAAGGTCGACCGGTCGGCCGCCTACGCGGCCCGATATGTGGCGAAGAACGTGGTCGCCGCCGGCCTGGCCGACAACTGCACCATCCAGGTCGCCTATGCCATCGGCGTATCGAAACCGTTGTCGGTCACCATCAACACCAACGGGACGGGCCAGGTGGACGAGGAAAAACTGTCGGCGGTGATCCAGGAAATGGTCGACTTGTCGCCCCGGGGCATTCGTGAGCATCTGGAGCTGAGTCGGCCGATCTACGCCCGCACCGCCGCCTACGGCCATTTCGGACGGGCTCCCGATGCGGACGGCGGGTTCTCATGGGAACGCACGGACCTGGTTGACGATCTGAAGTCGGCCTTCGGAGCCACTTGACGGGCAAGCCTCAAGACAAAACGTTGCGCTGGTACGGTCGGCGCCGAGGCCACAAACTGCGTCCCGGCCGCCGGGCGCTGATGAACACCCTTCTGCCCCGTTTGCGCCTGGAGCTGCCGCCCGCGGGCGCAACCCTGGACCTTGCGAGCGCCTTCGATTTCTCCGTTTCCGAAGTCTGGCTTGAGGTCGGCTTCGGCGCCGGGGAACACCTGGCGGCCCAGGCCGGGGCCCATCCCGACATCGGGTTCATCGGCTGCGAGCCTTTTATTAACGGCATCGCCGGCCTGCTGAGCCGGATCGAAAGCGAAGGCCTGACCAACGTCCGCGTTTTCGACGATGACGCGAGGAAGTTCCTTCCCTATCTGCCCGAGGCTTCCATCGGCAGGATCTATGCCCTTTTTACCGATCCGTGGCCGAAAAAAAGACACCACCGGCGGCGCTTCATTTCCGATCAAACCGTCGGCGAACTGGCCCGGGCGCTGGCCGACGGCGGCGAACTCCGGCTGGCCAGCGACCACGAGGGCTATGTCGAATGGATGCTGGAACGCGTGGCCCGCCACCCGGATTTTTCCTGGCCGGCGCCGGGCAGGCGCGACTGGACCGATCCGCCTGCCGATTGGGTCGAAACCCGCTATGAACGCAAGGCCAAAAAACAAGGCTTGAAGCCGGTTTATCTCCGTTTCCCGCGCCGCCCCAGAAACGCCTAAGATCCTAACAGAATTTCAGAATCCCTTGAATTTACCGGATCACGGGTATATATACGCCTTGCGTTCATCAACGAACGTACTCGTTAAGTCCAAAAATTTAGTGGAATTGATGGGTGGGCCCCGGGGCCCGCCTTTTATTTTTGGATTTTCCCCCGGTCGGCGCCGGGAAAAGCGCCAAGGGAGCGCCAAGGGAGCGCCAAGGTAAAAAACGGATTTATCGGATGGAACTGTCCGAGCACGTTCAGCATTTGATTGAGCCGGCGATCGGCGAAATGGGCTTTGACATCGTCCGGGTACGGATTTCCGGCAAAAGGAAACTGTCGATGCAGGTTATGGTGGAACACCAAGACGGCCAAGGAATGACGGTAGACGACTGCGCCGCCGTCAGCCGCGCCATTTCGGCGCTGCTTGACGTCGAAGATCCGATCAAGGATCCCTATACGCTTGAAGTGTCGTCGCCGGGGATCGACCGGCCCCTGGTCCGGGTCGGTGATTTCCAGCGATTTCAGGGGTTCCACGCGAAGCTCGAGACCACCCGGCCGTTTGACGGCCGGCGCCGTTTCAAGGGGGTTTTGCTGGGCGTCGACGGCGATACGGTGCGGATGATGGTTGACGGCGAAGAAGTGGACTTTCCCCACCCGGACATTCACAAGGCGAAGCTGATCCTGACCGACGATTTGATCGCGGCAGCGGAGGAGAGCAAGAGGTTATGAGCGAATCCATGCAAACGGGGCAAACGGGGCAAACGGGCGCCGCTCAGTCGCGCCCTGAACTGATCGAAGTGGCGGAAACCGTCGCCCGTGACAAGGGAATCGAACGCGAAGAGGTTTTGGAAGCCATGGAGCAGGCGATCCAGAAAGCCGGGCGGTCGAAATACGGCCATGAACACGACATTCGCGCCACCATCGACCGCCAGACGGGCGAAATCTCGCTGGTCCGCTACGTCGAGGTGGTGGATTCGGCGGACGATATCGAGAACGAGACCACTCAGATCGACCTCGAGGCGGCGAAAAAGAGAGACTCCAATGCCGAGCCCGGCGATTTTCTGGTCGACGCCCTGCCGCCCATCGATTTCGGGCGCATCGCCGCGCAGACGGCGAAGCAGGTGATCGTTCAGCGGGTCCGCGACGCCGAACGCAGCCGCCAATACGAGGAATACAAGGACCGTACCGGCGAAATCGTCAACGGCCTGGTCAAGCGCATCGAATACGGCAACGTTATCGTCGATCTGGGCCGCGCCGAAGCGTTGCTGCGCCGAGACGAATCGATCCCGCGCGAACACTTCAACACCGGCGACAGGGTCCGCGCCTACATTGTCGATGTCCGCGAGGAACCGCGAGGACCACAGATTTTCCTGTCCCGCACCCACCCTCAATTCATGGCCAAGCTTTTCGCCCAGGAGGTGCCGGAGATCTACGACAGCATCATCGAAATCAAGGCGGTGGCGAGAGACCCCGGGTCGCGCGCCAAGATCGCAGTGCTGTCCAACGATTCCAGCATTGATCCGGTCGGGCCTTGCATCGGCATGAGGGGGTCCCGGGTGCAAGCCGTCGTCGGCGAGCTTCAAGGAGAAAAGATCGACATCATC
>JADFMB010000192.1 GCA_022564115.1 Pseudomonadota bacterium | reverse complement strand
TCACAAGGATTTGGGGGGTTGGCGGCTTCATCAAGAAGAGGGTTAATCCCCGCCCGGCCGATCAGGCCTTTTCCGGTTTCGCCGTTTCTTCGATGAAGCTCTTGAACTCCATATCCGTGGTGATGACGTCGTCCATCAGGAAAAAGACCAGTTCCTTGCGCAGGCTGTCGCCGGCCATCTGGTTTTCCCCGGCCATTTTCGCGAACTCCAGAAGGTGCTCCATCTTGGTGTTCAGGCTCTTGTGATGGTCCTGGTGCTTCTTGAGGTTGGGATAGCCGACCTTGATCAGCAACGCTTCCTCGCTGGCGAAATGTTCCTTGGCCGATTGGACTAAATCGAGGACCAGGTCTTCGCATTTCTCCGCCTCGCCGTCGTCGATCGCTTGAACGATCCGGTTGACGATGTCGGCGAGGTGCTGATGGTCCCGATCCAGGGATTCGTATTCCAGCATGAATGACGGAGTCAGCTCTACCATTTCCATTTCTCTCGATCACGGCCGGGCCTCGAAGGCCCCCGGCCCGAACACCCGATAAGGTACACCGATTGTACCGATACCGCGGCAATTTCTCTATCACCGCCCTTTGGTACAAGGCTCCATAAGGGCCGCGCCGGCCGGCAAAAGGAACGGCGCCTACTGCGCCGCCTCGGACCGGGCGCTCGGCGTGTGTCCGTCCCCGGCGGTGTCGTCCAAATCATCCATCGGAAAAATGAACGCGTATTCGGGGTCGACGGCGGCGGTAATCCGTTTGCTCAGTTCGGGTTCAAACGTATGATGGATGCGGACGTAAAGTTCTTTCCCATTTTCATCCCCAGCCTTTTCCGTCAGCCGCACGCGGACGATGTTGTCGTGCCCCAGCAGGTGGGTGGAAATCACCTCGACGGGGGTGCCCCCCCCGGAACCTTCGCCGCTGTCGCTTTCAAGGATGACGCCCTCTGGACGGACCAGAACCTCGACCTTCCGGCCTTCGCCCATGCCCTTGGCGCGAATTTTCCCAATCGGAATTTCCACGCACCCGCCTTTGACGACGCCTTCGAACCGGTTCATCAACCCGAACAGCTTGGCGACGAATTCATGCCGTGGGTGGTAATAGATTTCATGGGGCCTGCCGGCCTGAAGGATGCGGCCGTTGGCGCCGAGAATCTTGATCCGGTCGGCCATGAACATCGCTTCTTCGGGGTCGTGGGTGACCATCACGGTGGCGACGCCGCTGGCCTTGAGAACGCTCAGGGTCTGTTCGCGGATCTGGCCGCGCATGTTGGTGTCGAGGCCCGAGAACGGCTCGTCCAGCAGCAGGACCTTCGGTTCGGGGGCCAGCGCCCGGGCCAGCGCCACGCGCTGTTGCTGGCCGCCCGACAACATATGAGGATAGCTTGTGGCATGCCGTGTCATGCCCACCTGATCCAGCATGTCCATGGCCCGGCGGTGGGCCTGGTCCTTGGTCTGGCCGAACAGTCCGAAGGTCACGTTGTCGATGATGGAAAGATGCGGAAACAGGGCGTAATCCTGGAACATCAGCCCGATGCCCCGGTGTTCGGGCTCGACATGCGTGTCCTTGTCGGCAACGATTTCGTCGTCGATGGCGATCCGTCCCTTCTGCAACCGTTCCAACCCGCCGGCAAGGCGCAATAACGTGGTCTTGCCGGACCCCGATGGGCCCAGCAAGCAGACCACCTCGCCGGCCGGGATCATCAACGATGCGTTGTCGAGAACCTGTTTGTCTCCGTAGGCGTGGGAAACGCCGACGACATGCAGCCCTTTCACGACAATTGACCTTCCATTGTACGGCCCGATGAATGACCGGGGCGGGACCGGGTTATGGCGAAGCTAAGCACGATAACCGGTAAAATGCCAAAACCAACGATGGCCAGCGCCGCCAGGGACGCCTCGCCCAACTGTTCGTCCGACGCGTATTGATGCACATAGGTCGCCAGGGTGTGAAAATTGAACGGCCTGAGGATCACCGTCATCGGCAGTTCCTTCATGCTGTCGACGAAGACCAGCATCGCCGCCGTCAGCATACCGGCCCGGATCAGCGGAAGGTGGATGCGGCGCAGGGTGCTCAACGGGCCGTGCCCGAGACTGCGCGAAGCGCCGTCCATGCTCGGCGTGACTTTGGCCAGGCTGGCCTCGACGGTGCCGAACGACAGCGCCAGGAACCGGACCAGATAACCGAAGGTTACGGCGGCGATGGTGCCGCTGAACAGCAAGCCCGTCGATATCCCGAAGGTTCCGCGCATGAAGCCGTCGATGCCGTTGTCCAGCGCGCCCAGGCTGACCAGCACGCCGACGGCCAGGACGGACCCGGGAACGGCGTAGCCGAGGCTGGCGAAGCGGGCCATGAAGGTTACGATCTTTTGCTTCCGAAGCCGCACCCCGTAGGCCATGAAAATACCGATGGCGAGGGCGAGGGCCGCCGCCAAGCCCGACAGCAGAACGCTGTTGCCGGCATAGCGGAAGACCTCGGCGTTGGCCGCCGCCTCGAAATGGATCACCGCGTAACCGCCCAGCACCACCGCCGGCAGGACGAAGCCGAACACCACCGGCAGCGCGCAACCGAGGATCGCCAGAAGCCTGGCCCAGCCTCGCAGTTCATATCCGGGCAAGGCCTTGTATTTTGACGTGGTGTGGTGGAAGCGTTGTTTGCGCCGGGCGAAGCGTTCGGCCAGCACCAGGAAGACGACGAAGAACAACAGAAGTCCGGCCAGTTGCGCGGCCCCGGCGATGTTGTTCATGTTCAGCCAGACGTCATAGATGCCGAGGGTGAAGGTGCTGACGGCGAAGAAATCCACCGTCCCGAAATCGTTCAGCGTCTCCATCAGCACCAGGGAGGTGCCGATGACGATGGCCGGCCTGGCCAACGGCAGGGCGACGGAGAAAAAGCTCCGCCACGGGCCACGGCCCAGCATCCGGCTGGCTTCCAGCACGCACACCGATTGTTCCATGAAGGCGGCGCGCGACAGCAGATAGACATAAGGATAGAGAACCAGGGTCATCATCGAAACGGCGCCGCCGAGCGAACGGATTTCCGGGAACCAGTATTCGCGCTTCAAGGTCCAGCCGAAGACGTCGCGCAACAAGCCCTGGACCGGACCGGCGTATTCCAGAATGTCGGTATAGACATAGGCGATCACGTAAGCCGGCATGGCCATCGGCAACAACATCGCCCATTCGAAGATGCGTTTGCCCGGAAACCTACACGTGCTGACCAGCCACGCCGTGCCGACCCCGATGATCAAAGTGCCGACGCCGACGCCGATCATCAGTTGTAATGTGGTGGAGATGTATAACGGCAGAACGGTGGATGCCAGATGCGACCAGATATCGTCGCCGGGCGTCAGCGCGATGGCGAGGACGGCGACGATCGGCACGGTCACCGCCGCCGCGATCAAAACGGTTCCGATGCTCCAGACGTTCAGCCACGCCCACGGCTCTTTCCTGGGCCTGGACAACATATCGACCGCCGTTGCTTGCGTCGTCACGATTTAGCTCAACCCTTCGTTACGGTAAGTCCGGTGCGTGGAAAACGCGGCACGTTAGTTATTGAACCGGACCTTGTCCATGATCCGGGTCGCCAGCGTTCGGTGCAGGGCGATCTTGGACAGGAACGTTACGTCGGCCTTGAATTTCCCCCAGCCGGCGACGATGGGGTGCAACTTGACCCCCGCCTTGATGGGGTATTCGAAGTTGCCTTCGGCGTAGATTTTCTGCGCCGCGTCGCCGCTCAGGAATTCGATCAGCTTGACGGCGTTGGCCTTGTTCTTGGCGCTCTTGGTCACCCCGGCGCCGCTGATGTTGACATGGGTGCCGCGGCCTTTCTGGTTGGGGAATATCAGGTTCACGGCGGCGGCCCATTTTTTCTGCTCGGGCTTTTTCTCGTTGGTCATCATCTTGCCCATGTAATAGGTGTTACCCAGCGACACGTCGCATTCGCCTTGGTACACGGCCTTCACCTGGGCGCGGTCGTTGCCTTGCGGTTTGCGGGCAAGGTTGGCCTTGACGCCCTTGGCCCAGGCTTCGGCGGCGGCTTCGCCTTTCGCCGCGATCATCCACGCCAGCAGCGAAACGTTATAGACGTGCTTCCCGGACCGGGAACAGACGCGCCCCTTCATGTGGGGCTTGGCCAGGTCCCCGTAGGTCGTGACCTCGCCCGGCTTGACCCGTTTCTTGTGCGCGAAAATGATCCGGGCGCGCGTCGTCAGCCCGTACCACAGGCCACCGGGGTGACGGAACCGGGCCGGCACATTGCCTTCGAGGATGCTCGATCTGCTGGGCTGAAGTAGTCCGGCCTCGACCAGGTTG
>JADFMB010000033.1 GCA_022564115.1 Pseudomonadota bacterium | reverse complement strand
GGTCGGGGCCCCGGGGCCTGGGCTGGGGCCGGCCGGGGTGGTGCAGGGGCCTGGGATGGCGCGGTGGGGGCCGGACGCGGTACGGCAACGGGTTTCGCTTGTGCCGCCGCGGGAACAGCGCCACGAGGAGCCGCCGGGGCCGGGGCCGGGGACGGGGCTTTCGGGGCCGCGGGTGGCGATGCCGCCGGTGCCGGGGCGGCCGAAGCAGGGACGGGGGGCGGTTGCGCCGGAGCCGGGGCGCCGGCGTCAGGTTTCGGCGACTGGCCGAACAGCTTCGGCAGGATTTCCTTCGCCGGGCCGGCCAAGGCGACCTTGCCACGGTCCAGGGCCACCAAGTTGCTGCAGGCGGCCAGCAGAATCGGGCTGTGGGTGACGATGATGACCGTCCGTTCCTTGCCGATGTCGGTCAACGTCTGGCGCAGTTCCTGCTCCGCATGGCGGTCGAGGCTGCTTGACGGTTCATCCAGCAACAACACCGGCGGGTCGCCGACAAGCGCCCGGGCAATGGTGATCCGCTGACGTTGGCCCCCGGACAGACGTCTTCCGGCCTCGCCGATTTCGGTGCCGTAGCCGTCGGGCAGATCGATGATGAAATGATGGACGCCGGCGGCGGTCGCCGCCATGATGATTTCCTCGTCCGAGGCCTGCGGATAGCGGTGGATGATGTTGTCGCGCACGGTGCCGGCGAACAGCACCGATTCCTGGGGCACATAGCCCATCCAGCGGGCCAACTCGATGCGGGTGAACTGGGTGATGTCGGCGCCGTCCAGCAGCACCCGCCCGCTGGTCGGGGGATAGAGGCCCTGGATGATCTTCAGCAGCGTCGTCTTGCCGCTGCCGTTGCGTCCCACCAGGGCGTGAACGGTGCGGGGTTGGATGGTGATCGACACGCTGTCAACCACCGGCGCCATGTCGTCGCCGAAAGCGAAAGTGACGCCCTGCAATTCGATCTCGCCCGTCGGGCGTTCCATCTTGATTTCGCTTTCCTCGCGCTCGCCCTCGATGGAGAAAACCTCGCCCAGACGGTCGACCGCCTGCTTGAAGCTGTTGAAGGTGCGCCATTGCCCGACCAGTTGATTGAGCGGCCCCAAAAGCCGGCCGCTCAGCATGTTGGTGGCGATCAGCGCCCCCATGGTCAGCGACTGGTTGATGATGGCGATGGCGCCGACGGACGTCATGCACAACGAAGTGAACATGGTCAGGCTGCCGCCGAGGTTGGTAAAGGTGTCGGTCTTGGCTCCGCGCATGATGGCCTGTTCGATGTTTTCGGCGTGTTTTTCCGCCCAAATCGGCCGCATGGACTGATCCAGCGCCAGCGCCTTGATGGTGGTGCGGCCATTGATCATTTCGGCGATCAGGCTGTCGCGGCTCTGCGTCGTCTGGCGCTCCGCCTGGTTGGCGGCGGCCATGGTGCTGCCCGATTTCCAGGCCACGAACATGAAAATCGGCATGATGATCAAAAGGACCCAGGCGATGGGCAGCGCGATGATCAGGATCACGCCCAAAAACACGAGCGCGAACGGCAGGTCCGCCACCAACAGCGCCGAGGCGCCGGAAAGCGTGTTGCGGACCACGTCGACGTCGCGGAAAAGCGATTGCCAGTGGTTCGCCGGTTTGGACTCAAGCATGTGCAGCGGCAGCGACATCAGCTTGTCGAACAGGCGCTGTCCGACCAGAACATCGACCCTCAAGGCTACCGTCTGCATGATCCGGGACCGGGCCATGCGCAGGATGTAGTCGAAGACAATGACGAATAACATGCCGATGACCAGGCCCCAAAGGGTGCTGATTCCGGCGCTGGCGATCACCCGGTCGTAGACCTGGAGCGTGAACACCGGCACCGCGAGCGCCAACAGGTTGACGAAAAGCGACATCGCCAAAACCTCGCGGAAAATCGGCTTCAGCGGCTCCAGGAAGGGCTTGAGCCAGGCGCGTGTAGAAGGGGCGCTCATGGGCAAGAAATATACGGCTCTGGAACCCCTGACGCCAGCCCATGTTGGCGGCGATTTTATGGCGCTGGCGAGGCCTCGGGGGCTTAAGGCATCCGTTTTCGAAACCGGCGCCCCATGGTTGGGGACTGACGGGGGTTTCTGGCGAATCGGCGGGTATGGGGCACCCGAACGGGCCGAGAATTACGGCTTGACCCCGAAACGGCGGACCTGTGTAGTACCGTGTGTCCGGGAGCCAATTAAGAGGGTTGAAGACCGGTGACGAAGTTCAGGATTCGTTTTAATGGTTTCGCCCGGAGCCGGGAAGGGCGGCCGGATGCTTAAGTTCCTGCGCTCCGCCTTCAGTTTCGAGAGGCTGTTGAGCATGGCCCTCCTGGCGGGGTTCATGTTCGTGTATTACGTCGACCCCTATCCGGTGGAGTTCCTGCGCCTGAAGACGTTCGATTTTTACCAGCAGCAGAAACCGCGTGAAATTCCCCCGCCTCAGGGCAAGCCGATCACCATCATCGACCTCGACGAGGCAAGCCTGGCCGAAATCGGCCAATGGCCGTGGCCGCGCACCACCGTCGCCAAGCTCATCGAGAACCTGACGCAGATGGGCGCCGCCCTGGTCGCCTTCGACATCGTGTTCGCCGAGCCGGACAGGATGAATCCGAATAAAATTCCGGATGTCGTGGTCGGCCTCGACGAGGCCACCAAGGCCAAGCTTAGGGCGCTTCCCAGCAACGACGAGATCATGGCCCGGGTGATCCGCAAAAGCCGCGTCGTGTTGGGCCAGGCCGGTTACTGGGAAAAGCTGGAGACCAAGAAGGGCCCGCCGATCAAGAAATCCGTGGCGCTCCTGAAGCAGGGCAAGAACGTCAACCCGGCCCACTTCCTGCCCCGGTTCAAGTCGTTGATCCGCAACGTGCCGGTGATCGAAAAGCCGGCCGCCGGGCACGGCATCTTTTCCCTGGTGCCGGAACCGGACGGCATCGTCAGAAGGGTGCCGACGCTGTTCGTCTATGAAAACGAACTGTATCCCTCGCTGTCGGTCGAGATTCTGAGGGTCGCCTTTAACCGGCCAACCATTCTGGTCAAGGCCAACGCCGCCGGCATCACCTTTCTGGGCATTCACAAGAATCTCCAGCTTCCGACCGACAGCAACGGCCGGGTGTGGCCGTATTTCTCGAAAAGCGACAAATCCAAATACGTATCGGCCAAGGACGTGCTGGACGGAACCGCCGACCCGGCGCTGATCAAGGGCAAGCTGACCATCATCGGCACGTCCGCGGTCGGGCTTCTGGATATTCGCGCCGTGCCGACGGAGCCGGTCATCCCGGGGGTCGAGGTCCACGTGCAACTGATCGAGGCGGCGCTGCATGGAAAATGGCTTTCGCGGCCCAATTATTTCATCGCCGCCGAACTGGCGTTGATCCTGTTCGGCGGCCTGGCGATGATCATTCTGGTCCCCTGGGCCGGCGCCAAATGGACCATGGGGCTGTTCCTGCTCGTCGCCGGCGGCTCCGGGGGGATGTCATGGTACCTGTTCGCCGAACACCGGCTGTTGTTCGACGCCGGCTTCGCGGTGATTTCGATCCTGCTTCTCTATACCGTCCTCACCTATACCGGTTACGCCAAGGAAGAGGCCCAACGGCGCCAGACCCGGGACGCCTTTTCCAAGTATCTTTCGCCGGACATGGTCAAACGCGTCGCCGAGAACCCAGGCGAGCTCAAGCTCGGCGGCGAGGAGCGGGATATGACGCTTTTGTTCTGCGACGTGCGCGGCTTTACCACCATTTCCGAACAGTTCGACGCCGTCGGCCTGACCAGCCTCATCAACAAGCTGCTGACGCCGTTGACCAACGTAATCCTGAAACGGCTCGGCACCGTGGATAAATACATGGGCGACTGCATCATGGCGTTCTGGAACGCGCCCCTCGACGACCCGGACCATGCCCGCAACGGCTGCCTGTCGGCGCTGGAGATGCTGGGCGAAATGGCCCCCTTGAACGAACGCCTGGAAAAAGAGGCGGAAGAGGAAGGCCGCAAGCACATCCCGTTGAAAGTGGGCCTGGGGCTGAATTCCGGGGTGGCGGTGGTCGGCAACATGGGATCGGATCAGCGTTTCGACTATTCGGTGCTCGGCGACATCGTCAATCTGGCCGCCAGGCTGGAGGGGCAAAGCAAGTCTTACGGCGTCGACATCGTCCTCGGGCACGATACCTGGATCCAGGTGCCGGAGATGGCGACCATCGAGCTGGACCTGATCCAGGTCAAGGGCAAGACGGTAGGGGTCCACATCTTCGTCCTTCTCGGCGGCGAGGAGATGGAGCAGAACCCGGATTTCCGGAACCTGCGCAAAAACCACGAACAGATGATCACCGCCTACCGGGCTCAGCAATGGGACAGCACCAAGGCGAAGATCAAGGAATGCCGGATTCTTTGCGAGCCTTATGGGCTGGACTTCCTCTACGACCTCTACGAAACCCGCATCGCCGACTTCGAAGCCGACCCGCCGGCCTCCGATTGGGACGGCGTCTTCATCGCCACCACCAAGTAGGGGCGAATTGCGGCCTGTCCATCATTGGCGGCCGTTTCCTTCCCATTCGAGGATGAACGGCTGGCTTTCGCCGGCGTCGTTGGTGGCCGTGATCTCGGCCCGATAGCGGCCCTTCCGGCCGCCGCCTTCGACAACATAGCAAACGTGGCGGACCGACGGGTTGCAACCGACGGGCATTGGCGGCCCCTGCCAGGACCTTCCGCCGGGACCGCTGACGCGGGCGCTGATTTCGGTTTCCAGACCGCAGGGCATGACCTGCAGGAAAAGCGTCGCCCGGTTTCCGGTTTGCTTGAGGCATCGGCCGTCGGTGATCGCCGGCTTTTGGGTGACCGGGATGTCGATGACGCTCACCGGACCCCGGGTCTCGCCGGCGGCGTTTTCGGCGACAAGCCGGTAATAAAGTTTCTGGCCTGGTTCCAGGTCGCCGACCTCTTCCGAAACCGAGGCCGGTTCCAATTCCGGGCAGGGAACGGCGTTGCCGTCAAATGCCTCGATCGCATCCAGGCCCCAGAAATCGTCCTGGTATCCCGAATGAATTGAAAGCTTTAGGTGACTTAGGGGCCGACCCTGCAGCGCTATCACCACCGCCGGCGGGACATTTAAAACCGGCTTGGCGGCGGGCAGGTCGCCGAGCCATTCCGAGGTAAACGTGTTGCCGTCCGCCGACGTCGAAATCTCCACCGTTTTCGCCGGTTTCAGGGTGTTCTGGTGAAGCTTGAGGGTCCGAGGCGAGACTCCGGCCCCAAAACGCCAGGTGAATTCCTGCGGGCCTTCGGGGTTGGGGGCGGAGAACCACATTTCTTGCGGGTTGTCGAGCCACCCGCGGGTCAGGCATTGGGGATCGGAAAGGGAATCTTCCGGGAAGCCGGTCAATTCCGCGCCCGCGTCCGGGTTGAGAACCGACCTGTCGCGGTATTTTAGGGATAAGGATTGAAAATCAATTGTTCCTTCCGGCGGATTTCGCCAATCACCGAAAACGAACCAGAACCAAATATTGCCCTGGTGATTAGAAAGAACTTTATTGAGTGGCATATACCCGTATCTGGCTGCCTCCGGCTGTTCTTGGGGATTATTGCCGCAAAACGTCCATGATAATGGCTCGTTCGTGAATCTGAATTTCAGCCGGTTCCAGTTTTCCTCATCGAGTGTGTCAGGATTGATGAGATGACCGGTTAGGGCCCACGGGGCCGAATCCCCGCCCCTCTCCGTGCTTTGGTGGCCTGTCCGGCTCTGGGTGTTGCAAGCAAGCAAAAAATCTTTTCCTTTCAGTCCCTTCGGCCGCAGTACGAGTTCCACCTCCGCGTCCCTGAAGTCGTCGGAGACGGTGTTGTTGTTTGCTGATTCTCCTGACGCCAGGAACCGGCTCGACCATCCCAGGAGCAAATCCGTGACGCCGATGCCATTAATATGGTTCCGGTCCTTGCCGAAGGGGCTGATGAGCCTAAGGGCGAAGGCATCAGGGCTTTGCCAATCAAGAGTGTCGCCGACGATCCCCCATTCGACGGCGTAAACCTGCCATTCCTCCAAGGCGTCAATGGCGCACTGGTGGATACGCTTGCTTCGCCCCGGGGGGACCCATTGGGGTGCCGTTTTCCGGTCAAGCCGGTCCTCCGCCTCGCCGTAGGCGAAATGATATTCCGTCGGCAGGGTGGTTCCGCCGAGGGTGCCGGCCAGGACGGCCCCGACATTGCCGGCATGGACCGCCGTCATGGCGTCGATTTCCGCCGCCGTCTTTTTGCCGGTGGCAAAGTCGACGGGCGCGCCGATGTCATCGGCGTCCGCCCCCTCAAGCTTCAATTGGACCTGGTAGGATCGTCCGGGATTCAAGCCCTCGGCGGCGGCGCTCCAGACCGTCACCCCGGAATCCGGATGCTGGTTTTTGTCCTGGGGCTCGGCCAGGAACCTTGCCGCCGGTCCGCCGCCGGGCTCCCTGGGTTCGACCTCGAAATAAGGCGCCGCGCCATCGGCAAGGTTGACGGCGGCGCCCCGCAATTGCGCCGTGCTGTCGGTAACTGGGCCGGCCCGCCAGGTACGGGCGGAGGATCGGCCGTAAAGGGCTTCAAGGGCGCCGGTCAGCGCCGAGGCTTCATCCATCCGGGCTTGGATTATTAATTTACTGAAGTTTTCCGGCAATTGGTAACGGGTGCCGGCCTGGAAATCGACGCCCCAGGTAGCATGCTCAAGCCCCAAGGAAATGATTTGACGGCATTTTTGCGGATTTCCGGTTTGAAAATAGGCCCAGGCCAAATTGCTGTACCATTCCGTTTCCTCCGGTTGCAGTTCGCGGAGCCTTTCGAGGAAGGGGATCATTTCGTCCCATTTTTGGAATTGAATCAAAATCCTGGCCAGGTTTACGAGTGTTTCCAAATCGTCGCCGTTCGATTCCAACGCATGGCGGAGTATCAGAATAGCTTCGTCCGGAAAGTCGGACCGCCAAAGAAGCATGCCAACGTCCAACAATCGAAAATCCATCCCAAAGAATTGTTTCAGCCGGTCTAGAAGGATTCGGCAGCCTTCCTGGACTTGGTTTTGGCGAATGAGTTCGACGGCTTGGTCGAAGTCTTCCTGGTTTTGACGGATAAAACTCGCCGCCCGGATAGCGGGGTCGGCGGAATTGGGAACGTCGTTGGTCATGAAGCACCAGCTTAGGATCAAAGAGCGTGAGAATTCACTCAGGCTCCCATTTTATTTTACGGTCGCAAACGGGGCAATTAAACAGTGGGGATGGTATACATGTCCCGGCCATGACCGACAGGGAAACAATGAAGACCCGGAACCTGGAAGCCCTTCGGCGCCTGTCGCCACGGCTTTGCGAAGAGCTCAGTGCCCACGAACCGAGTTCCGAACTGGTGTTCGGCGACGATGGCGGGCCCGACGTCGTTATCGGTGGGCGGCCCGTCTATGGCGGCGATTACGCCGGGCACGTGGCCGAACAGATGAAGGCATTCTGGGGCGGCCAGCGCCACATCGATTCGACGCCGCCGGAGCCGGGCTGGTTCGACCAGCACACCAACCGGTTCCTCGGCCGGTTTCTGTCCAGGCTTGGCGAAGAGGACATTGCCGTCGGCGAGCAGGCGGCGGGCGAGGAGTCCTTCTACCTGATCGTGCTGGGGCCGGGCCTGGGTGGCCAAATCGACGAATTGGTCGAGGCGACCAACTGCCAGGCCGTCATCTTCGCCGATCAGACCCTGGATTTCATCTGCCATTCGCTTGAGACCTACGACTGGCGGGCCCTGGTCGACCGGATGTCGGCCCGGGGCGGCAGGCTGATCTTCGTCATCGAGGAAACGGCCCAAGACCTTTCCGGCAAGATCGCGACGGCGATCCGGGTCATCAACCCGTGTTCACTCGACAACACGACCTTCTACGTCGATCGGACCAGCCCGTTCATGATCAAGGCCGTCAACCAGTTCGTCCAGCACGACTTCCACATCATCACCATCGGTTTGGGCTTCTTCAACGACGAGAACCTGATGCTCCGCAACGCCCATGCCAACTTCAAGAGCGGTGAAGCGAAAGTCTTCGAACGCACCGACGAAAGGGTGGTGGAGGTGCCGGTGTTCATCGTCGCCAGCGGCCCGTCCGTCGACGAATGCATCCCCCATATCAAGGCCAACGCGGATAAGGCCATCGTCGTTTCCTGCGGTACCGGACTGAAGCCCCTGCTGGCCAACGGGATCACGCCCGATTTCCACGTCGAGGGCGAAAACATCGCCGTCAGCCCGGTGCTGACCGATGTCTCCGGCGAGCACGACATCTCGTCCGTGTGCCTGATCGGGGCGGCGACGGTGGAATGCGGCGCCACCGAATATTTCAGCCAGACGGTGCACTACTTCCGCCCCGGCTTTTGTCCGTTTCCGCTGTTCAGCGAATCGGATAACAACTGCCTCCGGTTTCCGTCGCCCAACGTCGCCAACTCTGGGTTTTCCTTCGCCCAGGACATCGGGGCGAAGTCCGTGTACCTGTTCGGCGTCGACCTGGGGGTCAAGGATGGCGACGGCCAGCACCATTCGGCGCACAGCTACTATTACACCGACGACGCCATCATCGACCCGGAGGACCTCAAATACACAATCCCGGTCCCGGGCAACTTCGGCGGCACGGTCTATTCCAGCGCCCATTTGCACCTGACGGGCCGCCAGCTTGCCTCGGCCATCCGCAACCACGGCGGCAACAACCGCTACTTCAACTGTTCCGACGGCGCCCTGATCGAAGGCATGGCGCCGCACCAGGCGGAAGCGATTTCACTGCCCGAGATCGAGGGCGGCAAGGCCAGGGTGGTCAAGGAACTGATCGACAGCTTCCCGGTCCTGACGAAAAAACAGTTCGACGAGGCGTGGGACCCCGAGGGCCTGGAAGTGGCCTTCGGGGAGCTGGCCGGCGATATCGCCGACAGCGTCAAGGCCGTCCATGACGGCGGCGGCAAGGCCTATATCGGTCCCCTCGTCGGTCTGCTGCATCCAGAGGATTACCTGGATTCCCTGGACCTGGAGCGGCTGCGGTATACGGCGGTGCTGTACCTCAGGGGATCGCTCTTCACCATGATCGGGGCGGCCGAATACTACCTCAACCATATTGCCGATCCGGGGCAGTTGGCGAAAGTCAAGAAGGTGTTCGAACAGGAACTGAACGCCGCCGTCGAGGGGCTTCGAAGCATGGCCATGGAAACGGTACGCGACCCGGTCAACGCGCCGATCGCGCTACCGACCGAGGCTGGGCAGGGCGACGATTTCATTCCCGAAGTCCCCTACACCTGGGGCAAGGTCCCCCGCAACGCCCTTTGCCCTTGCGGCTCAGGCAAGCGCTACAAGAAATGCCACGGCGAAGGCGTCGCTTAAGCGACGGCGATGGGGAGAGGAGAGTTAGAGAGCCGGGAAGGGGGGGCCGTTTTTAAGCCGGTTGTTTGGCGGTGAGTTTTTAGGCATGGCGGCGGCTTTTTCGTCAAATGTTGACGGACCGCCATTTTCTTTCGGCTCATGATCGTTGGCCGCCAATTTCTTCTCCAGGCGTTCGGCCCGCATGGCGGCGCGGAGGATATAGGGGCTAACGAATAGTGGCATGGTTATCTCGCCTTATCTGGCAACCGGAAACTCTCCACAGCTTATCCACTGCTTATCCACAGAGTATAGTGTATAACTTTATGCATACTCATAGGTTGGAAAATTAAAAATAATTTATAACTGTTCATTTTTTGTTCTAATTATCTTAATATTTTATATATCAATAGGTGTAAAACCTCTATTTTTTAAAGTTACAGGTTTTATATCATATACCTTCCCAAGGCCAGTTGTGCCTGGATGGCGTCGCCTTTCGCCGTCGAAATAGTGACGAATGAATACGGATGCCGACGGATGTTTACGTTTTCCCGGCCCCGGAAAAGAGGGATTTCGAATCGAAGGAAGGTTTGGGCGGCTTATACCATGGATATTTATCATTGATCCTGGGTATTATTTCGACGTCATCACCCAGACCCCGTCCCAGTCCTTGGGCGGGTCTTCCTTCAGGTGCTCGCAGCGTTCGATATAGGTCTGCGCCAGCTTGTCGTTCTCGTTGGCCTTGATCGCCTCCTGGAAGCGGCCGACGGCCTTGTCCCACTCGCCGGCGCGGTATTCCTTCACCCCTTCGTTGAAGTAGTTCACGTTGTCCATCAGGTTGGGATAGGTCTCGTCGGTGTGGTAGTCCAGCACCTCGTAAACGCCGACCGGTTCGGTCTTGCCCTTGACCACGACCATGTCGATGTCGCGTAGTTTATAGGTGCCTTTCAACTTGGCCTTGGTGAATTCGCTGATCAACAGGCGCGCCGAATACTGCTTGCACGCCGATTCCAGCCGCGCCGCCAGGTTCACGCCGTCGCCGATCATGGTGTAGTCCATGCGCTTGGGCGAACCGATGTTGCCCGACACCACCATGCCGGTGTTCAGCCCGACGCCGTGGTCGATGGGATCCAGGCCCTTGGCCTCGCGTTCCACGTTCCATTCCCAAAGCTCGACGATCATGGAGATGGCGGCGCGCACGGCACGGTCTTCGTCGTCTTCGTGTTCAACGGGGATGCCGAACCCGGCCATGATGGCGTCGCCGATGAACTTGTCCAGCATGCCGCCTTCCCGGGTGATGCAGTCGACCATGATGGTGAAGTAATCGTTGAGCATCTGCACCGTGCCCTGGGCGCCCAGGGCCTCGGTGATGGTGGTGAAGCTGCGGATGTCGGAAAACAGCACCGTGATTTCCGAACTTTTACCGCCGAGAAATTCCTCGCCGCCGCCGTCGCTCATCAACTGATCCGCGATGCCGGGGTCCATGTAGCGCGACATGGTGGATTTCATCCGTTTTTCGGAACTGATGTCCTCGATCATGATCATGGCGCCCAGTTTCTTTTCCTTATGGTTATCGTCCTCGCCGATAAGCGGCAGGAAGGAAACGTTGGCAGAAATCGTTTCTTTCTCGTCCTCGTCCCCGAATTCCAGTTCCGCGTCCATAATGAGATCCTGCTCGAGCGATTCCTCGACCTTCTTGACCCGCTCCATCAGCCACGCGTTGGGCCCGGCGAAGAACTCGTCGGCCTGCTTGTCGAGGATACCGTCCAGCGTGACGCGCATGATGCGAAGCCCGGCGGCGTTGCAGGTGACGATCTTGCCGTCCTCGTCCATGGTGATGACGGCGTTGGTCATGCTTTCCAGCATGCTCTCGGTGTAGTTCTTCATGTTCTGGACGTCTTCGAACAGCTTGGCGTTCTCAAGCGCGATGGACACCTGCGCCGTGAACGCCTTCAGCCGCTGCTCGTCTTCATCCGTGAACGGCCCGCCGCGCCTGTTGAGCACTTGCGTGACGCCGATGGTCTTGGCGTCCTTGTTGATGATCGGCACACACAGGATCGAGCGGGTGAAATAGCCGGTTTTCTTGTCGAACGCCGGGTTGAACCGAAGATCGGCGTAGGCATAGGGGATGTTGACCGTCGTGCCCGAGGTGAACACGGCGCCGGCGATGCCCATGTGGTTGGGAAGCCGGATTTCGCCGATCGAATCGCCCATGGCGACACGGGAGAAAAGCTCGTCGGTCTTATCGTCGTTGAGGAACAGGGTCGAACGGTCGGCGTCGAGCATCCTTGTCGCTTCGCTCATCACCTTGGCCAGCAACGTCCCCAGTTCCAATTCCGAGGTGACGTCGGAGACCACGTCCAGGAACTCCATTTCCTTTTCGCGGCTTTTCTTCATCCGTTCGACGTACTGGGTGCTTTGCAGCGCCACCGCCGCCTGGGTGGCGATCGCCTCCAACAGGTTCAGGTCGTCCGGGGTGAAGGAGGCTTCCTTCTTGTTCAGCGCCTGGGTAACGCCGATGACGTTGCCGGTGACCGTCTTGACCGGGGCGCAAACGATATTCCTGGTCTTGAAGCCGGTCTGTTCGTCGACCTTGCGGTTGAAGCGGTCGTCTTTATAGGCGTCGGTGATGATTTCCCCCTTGCCCGATTGGAAAACCGCGCCGGCGATGCCGGTCGTGTTGAGCATCCGGATTTCGCGCGAGAAGTTGCCCTGGGCGACGCGGGAATATAGCTCGGCGGTGGCGCCGTCGTTGAGGAACAGCGAAGCGCGCTCCGCCCCCAGTTCATTGGCGATCATCTCGATCAGGGTCTGCAAGACCTCGTCCAGGCTTTCGATCGCCGCCACCCGCCTCGACACGTCGAGCAGCATCTCCGCCTGCTGCAGCTTCTTGTCGGCCTGGCGCATGAGGGCCACCCGGTCAGGCGCCCCTTGGCCCGTATCGGCCTGGGGTTGAGCGGCCCCGGCCTGGTCCTGCCGCGCTGCCTGTTCGGCGGGAACGTTGTTTGCCATCCCTATGCCCTTCCTTGGCCTTCCATTTTCTCGCGCAGGGCGGCCGCGGTTTCCTGCAACTGCTTGATCTCGTCGCGCGAGGCGCGCTCCAGTCCCTGTATCTGGTCTTCGTACCTGCCCTTGATGGTGTCCAGTTCCTCGCGCAGGGCCGAAACGGTTTCCTTGAGCTGGTTGGCTTCGTCGGCGCCGTTGGCGACCGCCTTCTGAACGCTTTCGTCCTTCTCGAAGTTTAGATCATCGAGTTCCTCGCGCAGGACCTGGGCGGTCTTCTTCAACTGCTGGATTTCGTCGTTGCCGCGGGCAACGGCCTCCTGCACCGCCTTGTCCTTCTCGAAGCTCAGGTTGTCCAGTTCCTCGCGGAGCGCGGCCGCGGTTTTCATCAACTGCTGGATTTCGTCGTTGGAATGGGCCTTCGCCTCCTGGACGGACTGGTCTTTCTCGAAATTGAGGTTGTCCATCTCTTCGCGAAGCGCCGCCGCCGTTTCCATGAGTTGCGTCGCTTCGTCGGCGGCGTCGGCGACGGCCCGCTGCACGCTTTCCTGCATTTCGTACTGCATGACCTCCAACTCCTCGCGCAGCGCCGCGATGGTGTTCTTGAGGTGGCGGATTTCCATCCCCGCCTGATGCAGTTCGTCCGCTTCGCCCTGCAGTAATTGGGTCGGCTCGTTCATCGGCTGCCTCGTTTTCCCCGTTAAAGGCTGAATTCCCCATTGTTGGCGGGGATTCTCGCGCCCATGGCGCAAGGCGTCAAGAGTCCGTGGTTTTTGGGGCCTACCACTTCGAGCACCGGGCCTGTTCGCGATGGTAATTCTCCGCCGTGTCGATGCGGTCGTTTTCCCGGTCCATGACCTTGTTCATCTCCTTGAACAGCGGCTCGATCTTTCGTTGCAGGGCTTTTTGAATCTTGGCCGCCGCCTGGTTGGGAGACCGCCCGGTCAGGGGCTTCAACCGCGAAGCGGCCTGGACCAGCCGCCGTTCGACCTTCGGCCCATAACGGGCCAAAGTGTCGCGGAAGATCGCCAGGTGTTCGTTTTCGTGTTCCAGGACCGAAAGGTATTGGCAGCTTCCCCTGGGATAGCGCTTGGCGATGTAGATGGTGATCTCGTCATAGCCCAATTCCGCCTTGATGCCGGCCACGGTGGCGCAATGCCGGTTGGCCTTGCGGCTGAGGGTGTTGATCGAGATGTCCATGCGGAATTGAAGCTCGGTCAGGGTCAGGCCGATGGGATTCCAGCCGCGTTTGCGGCTTTGCGCCCCTTTGCGCCCTTGCAGGCGGGCCAGTTGTTCACGGCTTTTCCTGGTGTCGTAGGTGACGCGGCCGGCCAGGGTCTTGAACGACACCCGGGGCAGGATTTCCGCCTTCGGGCAGGCGACTGCGGCAGTGGCCGGTCCCGGCCCCGACAGTCCCCCGGCCCCGGCGGCCACGGCGACAAGGATTACCGCCGCCGACCGGATCTTAAGGCTTCCTGACATGACGATTGAATGTTGCCCCGGCGGGGGCGAAAAGGCAACGCGGCGGGGCAGCGGGTTTGACGGCTTCCCTTGTGTTCACCGGCACAAGCGCCGCCGGCGTGTCTCCAATGGCGGCAGGACGGCCGCAATCAAGATAAATATCAAATAAATAAAGTTTTATGCTTATTTATATAAATAAATTAAGCAAATAATTCATTCGTTATGTAATTTATTACTTGATATAATCTCAACCTGGACGGAATAAGTAGCGGAGTTATTGACCAATAGGGTGATGCCGAAGAGGAGACATGCAACGTGGTGTCGATGATTCAACAGGCTTGGTATTCGTGGAGCGGGCTTTTCGAGGATCTGCCCTATGGCGATCCCTACGTGGCGGGCGCGACGCTCTTTGTCCTGATGGCCGTCGTCGCCAAGCTCACGGTCGGCCGCGAAACGTCCATGTACTGACAATCCCAAGGAACGAACCGCCTCCCCAGGCGTATCAAGGGGCCGGCCCCGGTGGGGTCGACCCCTTGATCATATTGGCTCCGGCGGCTGGACTCGAACCAGCGACATATGGATTAACAGTCTTAAATTCATCCATACCAGCACACGTCAGTCTCCGACAAACACGACAAAACTAGCCGTTTCCTGCGGACAATTCCCGACATAAAATGACATTGATACGCGCCACCCTTGTTGCTATGCTGTTGCTAGGCCCAATTAATGACAGAGGGATGTGTCATGGCTAGCAGGAAAGCACGAATTACCAAACCGGCGGTGGGTGCCCTGAAACCGGGTTCTATTCTTTGGGATACGGACGTGAAAGGCTTCGGCGTCCGTTGCCAGCGCCGGGACAAGGTGTATTTCCTCAAGACCAGCATCCGGGGCAAGCAACGATGGCTCACGATAGGCCCGCATGGCTCCCCCTGGACACCGGAAAAGGCCCGCAACGAAGCCAAGCGAAAACAGGGCTATATAGCGGATGGCAAAGACCCAGCTAAAGAACGTGCCGACGCCAAGGACCAGCCGACAATGGCGGACCTGTGCAAACGCTATCTTGAGGAATACGCTGGGGAGCATAAAAAGCCTTCGAGCGCCCGCGCTGATACCAGCAACATAAACAACCACGTTTTGCCGCTTCTCGGAGCAGAATTTGTTTCCGATGTGACAAGGGCCGATATTGACCGCTTCAAGCGAAGCGTCAAGGATGGCAAGACAGCGCGGGAACGCGGCCCGGAGCGACGGGGCGGGATTGCCGTGAGGGGCGGAGCAGGGGCGGCGAACCGATGCCTAGCCTTGCTATCGAAAATTTTCAATCTTGCGGAACGGTGGGGCTGGCGTCCCGATGGCACGAACCCCGTCCGCCATGTTGACAAGTATCCCGAGGGTAAGCGGGAACGTTACTTATCCGAGGCGGAAATAGCTGCGCTTGCCGACACGCTGAAAGGCATAGAGAAAACGGAAGGGCCGTTTACCGTTGCCGCCGTCCGGCTGTTGCTTTTCACAGGTGCCCGCCTTGGCGAAATTCTCTCGCTCAAGTGGGAGTATGTGAGCCTTGATGCCGCACGATTGACCCTTCCCGATTCCAAGACCGGGGCGAAGGTTGTCTACCTTTCGGCCCCCGCCCTAGATGTGCTGGCGAACCTTCTCCAGTTCGAGGACAACCCGCACGTTATTTGCGGCCACATCAAGGGCGCGGCACTAGTTAATTTACAAAAGCCCTGGTCGCGGATACGCGAGAAAGCAACCATCAAGCTATTGTCCGAAGATGCGCAACTCGGGCCGTTGGTTACGGAAATGACATCCAAGGACGGTGAGCCTTCCCTTGCCGACATTGAGGCGGAAGCCAAGATACGCAAGCTGACTGTCCCGAAAGGAATCATGGACGTGCGGTTGCATGACCTTAGACACTCTTATGCCTCCATTGGCGCGTCCGGGGGGCTGTCACTCCCCATGATCGGCAAACTGTTGGGCCATACCCAGGCGGCGACAACGGCACGCTATGCGCACTTGGCGGACGATCCTTTGAGAGCGGCAAATGAGGCCATCGGGCAACGCATTGCCGCTGCGATGAAAGGCGATACCAACAGCGCGGAGATTATTACCCTTCCTAAGTGATTACCCTGCTCAACAAGGGGTCCCACGCGATTTCAAAAGTGGGGGGTTTACTGGGGATAATGCCTTGCGCCTATGCGTCAGGGCCCATTCTGAAAATGGGGCCCCATAAGGGTCGGTTGATTGAAAATGGCTCGATTCAAAGATCGTCTACACAGCGACCCGCGTCGGCTAGTATCCTGGAGAGACACGCCGTATATTACCCGTAACGCGGGAGGGAACAACGGATGTTAAACGCGAGGTTCGTAGCAATAAGTTCAGATGTCTCGAAATCACGATTGCTGGTTAGCGCCCCCCCATCCGTAACTTTGCCTTATTTGCAATTCTCGTATTTCTCGTCACCGGCTGTGCAAGCGGGGGTCCGGCCGTCATAGATATACCAGCTACCCCACTTCATGAGGGAAAAACGCGGATAATAGTGAGCCGCTCAACAGACCTTCTCTATCTCGGTGCAGCAGCCCGTTTGTGGGTCAACGGTCAGCAAATTCGGTCATTATCTCGCGGCGATACAACATCAGTTGACGTTGATCCAGGTCGGGTCACCATTACTACTGATGCAGCGACAGCCCCGGGGAGATTTACCATTTCCCTAAATGTTGAGCCCAATAAAGAGTATCAATTTGAAGTATCGCCTAGGACTGAGAGCTATGCTCCTATGGCGCTTTTCGGTTTTCTTGGGGCTGTTGCCGATGCTTCGGTGAATCAGAATAGTGGATCGTTTCAAATTCGTGCCACTGGCCCCAAAGACAATTCGGTGGCTCCTCTACCAGGTGCTGTAAAAACATCGAAAAAACCAGTGACAGAAAAAAAATTCCATTCATCCCCAACGAAACAAGGTGACCCATCACCAAAGGAAAGGCTCCAGGAGCTTAAAAAATTGCTGGATGACGGTTTAATCAACCAAGAGGACTATGACCAAAAGAAGCGTCAAATCCTGAAAGACATATAGATGGGTAATGTCCGCTTTACCCCCGAAAGCGGACATTCGGAGGGTAGTCGCAAATTGTCTGCTTTTGACCCGGAGCGGACATCCCGTACCTATCGTCGGCACCGGATCTTACTTAGGCCTTCCATGAAATTCGGGTCGTTCAGCCGTTCGATCAGATCGGGGGGATAAGGCTTTTCCAGCCCCGGCGGCATCCGGAACAGTTCGTCGGGAAGGCGTATGTTGCGCTCGCGAGTGGGGTTTCTGTCACCCACCGCCTCTCCGGTGGGGGGCAGGCGGAGCGTGCGTTTCACCACATAATCGAATTCCAGCGGGTTGCGGCGATAGATTTCGTTCAAGGCCGTGCGTTCCTTTGCGGTTATCAGCCCCAGTTCAACAAGCGTTTTGGTGCGAATGAGGATATTGATCGCCGGCAACGGATAATCGCTGCCGTTGACGAACCGTGTCTTTAGCATTTCGCGCAGGTCGTCGCGTCTAAACAATTGGACCAGCGGTGCATCCTCCTTCGGCCTTTCGGTCAGTCGGTTGTGCTGGGTCATGGCGGAAATCTCGCCGAACAGGTTTCCTTGGTAGCGTTCTTCCTTCATCAGTCGCACGAACAGTTCGAAATTCCATTCCCGCCTTCCTGACGCAGGCGAGTCGAGATCCGCATTTTTACCCAGGCTCGCGGCATGGGCCATGATGACCTTGACGCCCATGTCCAGCGGCCGCCTGAAACAGAGGGGATTCCCCAATGTCTGACCCTCCTCGGCCTCGACGGCTTTTTCCTCTCCGACATGGGTGATGAGGATCAGATTGTTTCGGATCATGGTCTTGTAGTATTCGTCGATGGCCGGGTCGCCGGCATCCATGCCCTGGGCGTTAGGTAGCCATTTGACGTATTTGACGCCCTTCTTCGCCCACCGTTCCAACGCCTTTACGGCATCGGACCGATAGGGATGCACGGAAACGACAGGCACGAAGATCTCCCTGTACCGGTGGTCGTTGGCCAGTTCATAGACACACTCATTCGCCACATAGAAGGTCGAATCCTCCGCCTTGCGCCCATGCCGCGCGTCGAAGTGCCAATCGAAGGCCAATAGATGAAATTTGCCGCGATTGGGCATCGCCTTGATCAGATCGACCAGCCGTGCCTGGTATTCCGCGTCTGCATTTTCCTCGTTTTCGACGCCGGCAGCGCTCAAGTAGACGAGCGCTTCGATCCGCTTCAACGGATGGGTCCACGTCAACATCTTGGGATTGACCCAGGCGTCACAGCGCGCCGATCCCAGTCCGACGACGTGGGTGTGGAAGTCACGGAGCTCGCCGGGCTGAACGCCCTTGAAAGCCCCATCAACGAGCTCCTGCGCCTCGGGACTAAGCGCCTTTGTTGGGGACCGGTGGAAACTGCCGCCGATAAGATCAATAATGGAACATCCCTGCACCGTCAGGCATACCACCGCAATGACCGCGGGATTTGCAATCCGGGGACCAACGTAGGCGAATAACCTCGTGACAATGCAATGGGTCACATCGATGAATGAGAAAATGTTGGTCATTTCGGGGAATGCCTTGTCCCGTGGGTGGTTCTGCCGTGATGACGCGGACATATCAGCATACTTTGAGCGCAGAGATCACATTGCTTTCTCTGCAATGGCTTTGATGCTGACATAGTCCACTTTGCCCGTTCCGAGGACCGGCAATCGGTCCCTGACGACAATATCCTTCGGCATCATGATCTAGGAAAATCTGCTCGCACGGCCGGGTCTCCGGCGGCCACTCCCACACGCCGGCGAAGGAAACCTGGAAACCAACGAAGAGACGAAACGGGACTACGTCAGGAGCACCACGGATAACCTTCGGCCGATGCCCGAATCAACTTAAGTTACCAAGCGCTCCCAGGTCTGAGGCCATGTCAATGTCCGCTTATGATGCAGTGGACGGCTCCACTTTCCCTGTGGTTGATGAAAACCACCATTTTGGCACATCGAGATGCCGTTGGGTGGGAGCCGTCCACTGCATCATAAGCGGACATTGGGTCCTACTATTCTGAATACGGAATACCGAGAAATTTTGAAATGCGCAGCTTCACGTTCTTTTGCCAGAGTTCCGCAGCGTGTCCCATTCCATCGACTGTCAGCCATTCCCACTTCGGCTGTGTCAATAGCAACTTGCAACGGCCTTCAAGGGAACCGTAAAGCGGGTGTTTTTTGTATCCTTGAAGATATGGGTCGGCAGTACCTTGAATCATTAATAGAGGAGTTTCGGCAATCCCTTCTAACCATTCGTCAGGACATGGTGCCCCGGTTGAAATGACCCCATCGATATTTGCATTCAACATCGGCGCACTGACCCCGCCTTCTGAATGTCCCCAAACAATAACCTTATGACCTGGAAACTTTTCACGGATTTGTCTAACCGCGTATTCGGCCTGTCGGATACGCAGGGCATAGATCAAGCTCTTTCGATCATGGGGTCTATATAGACCCTCGGGGCAATCCTTAGGCGGGCGTATATCCGCAAAACTATCTGGGGCGACAACCACAAACCCATTGTTGGTCAGAAAATTTAGCCAATCAGTCTGCCAACCACCGTTGTCAATATATAAGCCTGAACATCCATGAACATGAAGAACGATTCCGCGAGTTGGGTTGTTTCCAAAAACCTTCGCTGTGTTGTACGCATTCGTATGCGTACAGGTTGAGCAAGTGTCGTCGATCGTCGTTTGAGTTGTTTGGCAAGCTGCCAACAAAAAACTTGCTATTGCCAGTGTTAAATTCCGCATGGCCTGAGCTGGTCCCACTTTGTTGGACAGTTTGGCAGCGCAGTTAAGGTGTATTCCTGTTGCTGACCTTCCTTCGTCCGCCTGCCCTCCGTACCACTTCGGGAGGCGGGCCGAAGCGGTAGTTTTTGTCCAGTCAGCT
>JADFMB010000191.1 GCA_022564115.1 Pseudomonadota bacterium | reverse complement strand
GACCGCGATCCCAACGGCGACCTGCGCGACGGCCATTCATCGTACGTCCACGCCGGCAAGGTTCCCCTCGATCCCTATTTGTTCAGCCTGCAATCGTATTTCGTCACCCAGAACGGACGCGGCGGCGAGATCGAACACGTGATCCCGATCCCGTACCCGTTCATTTCCCTGCCCCGGGTGTTGCCGTCGCCGGTGTCGCTGGTGTTTACCGGCGAACCGCCGACCGAACGCAACCACAAAAGGGGCATCGAGCCCCTGGGCGAACGCTGGGGCGAATACGAGGTCGATGGCTCCGCCTTGACCGGCAAGGGGCCCTATAAAGCGACCATCAAGTTGTTGCAACAACCGGCGCCGGTGAACCTTTTGATCGCCATACAGAGCGTCGGCTTCGATTACGGAATTAGCCCCGCCGCCGCTGGTAGGGCGTTGGTGGCGGGCACCCAATTATTGTGGGAGAAATCCCTGACGTTCGATATAAAGGAATGAAGACTTAAACTTTAAGGCCGGCCCCCCAGGGCCGGAGAGAGTGACGAAGATTAGGGCGTTCGGCGGCGGCGTTTTTGCAGCCGAACCGCCGGTGATCCTAGGGAGGGTGGTTGTCATGCACGGTTTCGGCCGCGGCATTGAAAGGCTGTTAACGCGAATTCCGCTTGTTTTGGTGGTTTTCGCGGTTTGTCTTGGCGTCATTGGAACCGCCCAGGCGGCGGAAAAGGAAAAGCCATGGTACGGTTCGCTGTGGCCGCTCGGCGAACATATCGAGGTCCAAACCCTCAAGGAAGAAGTGGTGAAGTTCAAGACCGGCGGCGAAATTCCCTTCCGCCCGGCGCTGTTCCTTGAACTCGGCGACCCGTTCCTGGACACCGGCCCGCTTGACGCGGGATTCGAGGTGCCGATCATCGGCGCCGTCTGGCAGCCCCGGCTTTGGTCCTATTTCATCAACCGCACCACGGTGCAGACCTTCGACAACGGCGCCCCGGGCCGGCTTCGCGATACGGAAATCGCCAACCGGATGGATTTCTACGCCAACCTGCAACTGACCGGCACCGAGAAAATCCTGCTCGGGCTCCGGCCCTTCGACAACAACCTGCCCGGCCGGTTCACGCGCTATGCCTTCGACGGCTCCAACGAAGACTTCAACAACGAGCTCAACCTTGACGTCGAGACGCTGTTTTTCGAAGGCGACATCGGCAGCCTGGTGCCCAACCTCGATCGGGCAGGCATGAAACCGATCGACTTCGGCTTCACCGTCGGCCGCCAGCCGATCACCTTCCAGGAAGGCATCATCATCAACGACACCATCGATGCCGTCGGTTTCGTCCGCAACAACCTGGTCTTCCCCGGCACGTCGAACCTTCGCATTGCCGGCATGTGGGGATGGGACCGTTTGGACCGAAACGACCGCAACCGTGGCACGGACCCCAACATGTATGCGTTGTTCCTTTTCGCCGATGCCCACGTCAGCACCTATAACCTGGACATGATCTATGTCGACGACAATGCGGCCAACGGGGATGCGTTTTATATCGGCGCTTCGGCGATCCAGCGGATCAGGGCGCTGGGCGGCATCAGCACCGCCTTCAGGATCAACAATTCGATCGCCCTCGACGACGAAATCAGCGGCAACGTGTTGGGTAACGGAACGTTGCTGTCGGCGGAGTTTTCGTCGACTGTGGCGGGGTCGGACGATATCGCGTATTTCAATCCTTTCATCGGCATCGGCAACTTCACCCAGGCCGGACGCGAACAGATCGTCGGCGGACCGCTGGCCAGCCTCGGCATCCTTTTCGCCTCGCCCAACCTGAGCACCTACGGGGCCGAGATCAGCCCCTTTACCGACGACGTGGTCGGTTTCGCCGCCGGCTATCAGGCCTTCTGGGACAACCACCGCCGCAACCTGATTCTCGAAATCGCCGGCCGTCATGATTACGACGGCAAGGGCTTCGACCAACTTGGCATAGGGTTCCAGCTTCAGCAGGCGATCGGTCGGCGCGTCCAGGCCCAACTGGAAGGGTTTTACACCTTCAACGGCGAACGGGACGACGGTGTTGGGGCCCGCGCTGAAATTCTCATTGTCTATTGAGGGCATCATGTCGGCACCCGGCTTCTCCGCCCTGACGCGTCTCTTTTCCCCTCGGGAGCAACTTCTCCCATGACCCTGATCCTGGCCCCCGCTGTCATCCAGGTTGCCGGCGTCGTCATTGTCGGCGCCATCTTTATCCAATCGGTGTTTCTGATCGTCTCGTCCTTCCGCCGGTTGGCCATCGAGCGGGAACAGCGGCGCGTGACGCTCGATTCGCTCCGCTATCAGGCCGAAATGGCTACGGCGGAAAGCAAAAAGGAAGGCGAGAGGACGACGTTATCCTGGAGCGGCCACCGGAAATTCGAGGTCCAGCGGAAGGTCAAGGAAGTGGAAGGCGTCCATTCCTTTTACCTGGCACCCCATGACGGGAAGCCGTTGCCGCCGTTCCTGCCGGGTCAATACCTGACGTTCCAATTGCGGATTCCGGACCAACCGAAGCCCGTCATCCGCTGTTATTCGCTGTCCGACAGCCCCAACAATCCCGATTGCTACCGGGTATCAATCAAGAAAATCCCGCCGCCGCCCGACAAGCCCGACGGGCAGCCCGGGGTATCGTCCACCTACTTCAACGACATTTTGCAGGAAGGCGACATCCTGGATGTCAAGGCGCCCAGCGGCCAATTCTTTCTCGATATGACGTCGGACCTTCCCATCGTCTTCATCGGCGGCGGCATCGGCCTTACCCCGGTCCTGAGCATGCTGTCGGCGTTGACGGAATCCGGGATCAAGCGCGAGGTCTGGTTTTTCCTCGGCGTACGCAACGGCAAGGAACACCTGATGAAGGAGCAACTGGAAGCCCTGAATCAGGCCAACGAGAACCTTCGCCTGCACGTCTGTTACAGCGACCCCCAAAAGGGCGACGAGAAGGGCCGGGATTATCAGCACTCGGGCCACGTCAGCGTCGACCTGTTCAAGGAACTGCTGCCGTCCAACAACTACACATTCTATATCTGCGGCCCGCCGCCGATGATGGAATTCCTCACCGGCGGCCTGAAGGAATGGGGCGTGCCGGACGACGATGTCCATTTCGAGGCCTTCGGGCCGGCAACGGTGAAAAAAACCAAGGCCGAGGCTCCCGAAGCCGGCGAAGCGGCGGCCGTCGAGGTGATCTTCGACCGCTCGGGTAAGACCCTGAAATGGGACGGAGGCGCCGAATCCCTGCTTGATTTCGCCGAAGACAATGGCATCGTCATCGATTCCGGCTGCCGGGCCGGGAATTGCGGCACCTGTGTTGTCGCCGTCAAATCCGGCGAGGTAAACTACCTCACCGACCCCGGGGCCACCCCCGAAGAAGGATCGTGCCTGACTTGCGTTGCCGTGCCGAAAACCGCCCTGACGCTCGATGCGTGACGGAAGGGAAGGAAAGGAAAGGGAATTTACCGAGGATGACCATGATGAAGAAAATTTTTAACCTGGTTTTTCGCCCCCGGCCCGCGTATGCGGCCCTGGGCCTTATGGTTGCGATGGCGTTGTCGGCGTCCGGGAACCCCGCCTCGGCCCAGGAAATTAAGCTGGACCCCGCCAACGTCGCCGGTCCCGACGCCTGCGGCGAATGTCACAAGTCCTCCGTCGCGGTGTGGAAAAAGACCCGGCACGCGATCACCTTCAAGGAACTGCCGCGCAAGAAGGAAGCCAAGAAGATCGCCAAGAACCTGGGCATCCGCCGCATGAAGGCCAATAGCGCTTGCCTGAGCTGCCATTTCACGTCCGCCGAGGTGAAGGGAAAGGTCAAGCCCATCGCCGGGATCACGTGTGAATCGTGCCACGGCGCCGGCAAGAACTGGATCAAGGAACACGGCGATTACGGCGGCAAGGGCGTGACCATGGAAAGCGAGACGCCGGATCACAAGAAGGCCCGCTACGCCAAGTCCGAGGCCGCCGGCATGATCCGCCCAGTGCGGCTCTATAAGGTCGCGGCCAACTGTTACGGCTGTCACACCGTGCCCAACGAAAAGCTGGTCAACGTCGGCGGCCATCCCGCCGGCAGCAAGTTCGACCTGGTGGCCTGGAGTCAGGGCGAGGTCCGCCATAACGTCTGGTACTCGAAACCCAACGACGAGGCATCGGCGGCCCGCAAGCGCATGATGTATATCGTCGGCAAGGCCCTGGACCTGGAATTCGCCCTTCGCGGCATCGCCAAGGCGACCCGAAAAGCCGCCTATGCCGTGTCCATGGCCAAGCGGGCGTCGGCGGCGAGGAAGGCGATGAACAAGGTAGCCGGCGCCATCAAGACGCCCGAGATCGAGGCCATCGTGGCCGCCGCCGGGGCCG
>JADFMB010000190.1 GCA_022564115.1 Pseudomonadota bacterium | reverse complement strand
GATCGCCTTCCAGCCGGCGATCGACGAGCCGTCGAACATGATGCCATCGGTAAAGGAATCCTCGTCGATGAATTCCGTCGTCATGGTCAGGTGCTGCCACTTGCCACGGGGGTCGGTAAAGCGCAGATCGACGAAGTTGATTTCGTCGTCCTTCAAAACCTTGAGGACGTCGGCTGGGGTCTTGCAATTCAATGACATTATGTGGGCTCCTCTTTCCTTATCTTCCCTTACTTTTTTTATGTCGACTTTTTTTATGTCGATGAAAAAAAATGTCCGCCGGTATGTTGGCTTCTAAATCGCTTCGTTTCCTCTCTCGCCGGTACGCACGCGGATGGCTTCCTCGATCGAAGAGATGAAAATCTTGCCGTCGCCGATGCGCCCCGTATAAGCGGCCTGCTGGATCGCCTCGACGGCCCGTTCCAGCATGTCGTCGGGGATGACCAGCTCGATTTTTACCTTGGGCAGGAAATCGACGACGTATTCGGCGCCGCGGTAAAGCTCTGTGTGGCCCTTCTGCCGGCCGAAGCCCTTGGCCTCGATGACGGTAATTCCCTGCAGGCCGACCTCATGAAGGGCTTCCTTCACTTCGTCGAGCTTGAAGGGCTTGATGATGGCTTCGATTTTCTTCATTTTTTTTACTGGGGTTTCCCTGGGGTTTCCGGTTTTTCATGGGCAAGGGCCGGCCCGGGATGGGTGCGGCTTTCGGAGCCGGCGATGTTGACGATAACCGCACGGAACGTGCCAAACCCGGCGAACCCGCCGCGAAAGGCATTCTTTCCGCGATTTCAATGAATTATCGGCCAAGCACCGATTTTGAGCCGACTTCCTCTCTCCTCCCTGAATGCCTAAACTTTAGGCAATTGCCCAGCATTCATGCGGGCTCTTTGGTTGCCGGGAGTGTATCACGAACGGGGGGCTTTTAAAGACTTTCCCGGATACGCCCGATGGCGGCTTTGATGTTTTCCCTGGAGTTGGCGTAGGAAAAGCGGACATAGCCCTCGCCGAAGTTGCCGAAGCTGGTGCCGGCGATGGTGGCGACGCCGGCCTCGTTCAACATTCGGTCCTGGAATTCGGCCGCCGTGATGCCGGTGCCGGAAATATTGGCGAAGGCGTAGAAGGCGCCCCCCGGATCGGCGCAGGTGACGCCGGGGGTCTGGTTCAACTCGCCGACGATGACGTGCCTACGTTCGTCGAAGGCGCGGACCATATCGTCGACGGAGTCCTGGGGGCCCTCCAGGGCGGCGATTCCGGCATACTGGGTGGCGGCGTTGACGCACGAATGACAATTGATGGCCAGCCGCGTCGCCGGTTCGATCAGGTCCTTGGGCCACACCCCGTAACCGAGCCGCCAGCCGGTCATGGCGTAGGTTTTCGACCACCCGTCGAGGAGGATCACCCGGTCCCGGATGGCCTCGAATTCCAACAGGCTGACGTGGTGGCGCCCTTCGTAAAGCATGCGGCTGTAAATCTCGTCCGACAGGACATACACCCCGGGATGGTCCTCAAGGCCCTTCACCAGGCGTTCGATTTGTTCGCCTGGGACAACGCCGCCGGTCGGGTTGGCGGGGCTGTTGAGGATCATCAGCCGCGTTTTCGGGGTAATCAGGCCCAGCACTTCCTCGGCGTCGAAGGAAAAGCCCGTGTCTTCGTAAAGCGGCATCGGCACCGCCTTGGCGCCGGTGAAGTTGATCGCCGATTCATAGATCGGGAAACCGGGGTTGGGATAGATGATCTCGGCCCCGGCCTCGCCGAACATCAGGATGGCGAAAAACATGGTCACCTTGGCGCCGGGAACGATCAGGACGTCGCCGGGATCGACCGTGACGCCCCGGCGCTTGTCGATGTCGGCGGCGACGGCCTGGCGGAGCCCGGCAATGCCGCCGGCCGGCGTGTATCCGTGATGGCCGTCGCGAAGCGCCTGGATGGCGGCCTCGACGATATGGTCCGGGGTCTTGAAGTCGGGCTGGCCGATGCCGAGGTTGATGATGTCCCGGCCCTGATCCTCCAGCGCCTTCACCCGCGCCAGTACCTCGAACGCCGATTCCGTCCCCAGCCGTGAAATCCTGGCCGCCAAATCGGTCATTGCCGCGTTGCCTTTATCCAGGCTTCGGAAACCAGGTCCTAAGAAGCCAGATCCTAAAAAGGGAACCAGGAGGCTTCGCTGGTGTAATGGAGGTAACCGAGATTGGCCCCAGCCCTGAGGCCGACCCCGGTGCGGATGGGGGCCAGAGTCGTGCCGCCGTCGGTTTGGTAGTTCACCCCGACGCCGGCGACCAGATAGAAGCTGCCGTCGACCCCCGGAAAACGCCGGAAAATGTCTTCCGCCATGGGCAGGTTGTAGATCAGAACGAAAGCCTTCGACGCGTTGCCGCCGATATCGAAGCCGATGGACGGCCCTTGCCAGAAAACCTCCCGCGCCGGCTTGCCCTTCAGGTTCAGTTCGCCCCTGCCGTAGCGGAGACCGACGATGAAGGCGCCGGAGACCTCCTCGCCGGTGATAAAGGCATTGGGGTCGCCCAGATCGACGAAGACTTTCTGGATGACCTCGGCCAGGCCCTTGGTGGCGACGCCGAAGAAATTTTCCGCCGCTTGCAGGATTTCGTTTTCGGTGAAGGTCTGCTGGGCGGCGCGGGTCTCAAGGGCAGGGAGGGAAAGCGCCACAACCGCCGCCAGCATGATTCCGCCGATTTGGAATTGGCGCCAAACCCGCTGGCGAAATTTTGAAAGTCTTTTCATGAACCACCCTCCCGTTGACCTATCGCCTTGGAACTCTAGGCCACGGAACGCCTCCAACGCAACGCCGGATCGCGACTTAACCGCGGGGGTATGAAGAACATGCCAATGGGGAGCCCCAGGGGAGTCCCGAGGGTAGCCCGGGTGGCGCTTGACGCTCCTGGTTCATATGTCTACACAGGGGCGCCGCCGCATAGTCAAGTCCATGCGCCGGCCCTCGTATGGTGGCTGTAGCTCAGTTGGTTAGAGCGCCTGGTTGTGGTCCAGGAGGCCGGGGGTTCGAGACCCCTCAGCCACCCCATTTCCTCCGATCCCGCCCCATTTCCTCCGATCCCGATTAACCCGTCACCTCCCTTTTGTCGTCTTTACAAGGCAATCCCTATAATCCCGTCATCCTATCGGCCCCTCCTAAATGCCCCTTGGGGCTCCCGATCTCAATGCGGCGCAGGGGACGGCTGGGCGGCGCCTTCTTTGTCCCGAATCTTTGTCCCGAATCAGAATTTTTTGAATCAATATTCGAACCCGGTCCTGCAACCATTTGGTTTCAAACGACTTTTCCTGTTTCCGATGGCGGCGGCCCCTATGGTGTCCCGGGGGTGTCCCGGGGGTGTCCCGGGGGAGTCCCGAGGGCGGGAAAAAACCGCCCGTTTTCCATTTGTTAACTTCTACCTGATATTCGGGAATCTTCGGCATCCAGAAACGGATGTCGACGCGCCGCCTCCGGGTCAAAACACCCCCCCGGCCGAGGCGTTGAAAAAAAAAGGAGAAATAAAATGAAACTATCGCCAAAATACGCTCTTGGTGCGTTCTCAGTCATCGCCATTACCGGAATTGCCACCGCCGCCATGGCGGTGGAATCGGCGCAGACGACGGCCGGGGTCCTGAAATTGAACATTTCGGCCAATTGCGAGGACGGCAATGTCTTCTTCCGGGTCAAGAACGTCGGCAAAGACTGGCCGAAGACAAGCACCTTCGCCATCTACAACATGCGTAAAAAGAGCCGAAAGCTGATTTCCAAACGCCGAATGCGCCTCAAGGACGGCCAGCGGGCTTCGTTCAAGATCAAGACCGCGAAGCCTCGCCATAGTTATTTCGTAACGGGCGGACTTCAAAAGCGTTCGCCCATGGGTGGACCGCTCAAGGGACCTGAACGCTAAACAATTTGACGGGGAGGGGGCGTGTCTCATATGTGGGAGCGAGAGGGCGCATCGGCTTGCTCTTTTCGGACTCCAGCCAAACCGCGAAGCGGTTTTTATTGCATAGCCCATGGGTCAGCGCGCAGCGCGCCACCCTGGGTCACGAGAGCGCCACAATAGTCCCAAACCCCGAACGGGGTTTTATAGAATAGAACCCATTCAGGGTTCGCATTTTGCGGAATTTCCCAGGGTAGGCGAGCCAACGCTCGCCAACCCTGGGCTGTGGGATGCAACCGCTTCGCGGTAGAAAATCAACGGCGGCGATTATATCTACTCTCATGACTAGGGCACGCCCGTTCGCCTCGCCGATCCAATTGATCCTTTGAAGTTTGCTGCTCGTTGCGATAGGTTCCTGCGCGAAGTATTGAATCGCCCGAACCATCGGAATTCGAAGTGGAAGCGAGAGGATCATGAGCCTGGAAGGGAAAGTCGCTTTTGTGACGGGGGGAGGCCGAGGGATCG
>JADFMB010000189.1 GCA_022564115.1 Pseudomonadota bacterium | reverse complement strand
GCGTTTCATTGTTTCCCTCCCTGTCGATGTTTTCCCAACATTACTGTGTTGGTTGAACACGATCTTACCAATTCGCCCCGCCAATGTCCTCTATATATGATCCCCCTGTCTGATTCCCCGGGGGCGCCACGACGCCCCGGGGGATCAGCCAGGGGGATCAGCCAAGGGGATCAGCCAGGGGGATCAGCCAGGGAGGATCAGGCGGCGGTCACCGCGCTTTGGCCGGTGATCAGCTTGACCATCGTCTTGTGGCTTTCGTGGAAATCGATGCCGATGAAATCGTCATCGGTCCAGACGACGTCGCCTTCGTAATCGCCGTAATCGGGGATGTCGAGAACGACGCTTTTCGGCGCCGCGATTTCGGCCGCGTTCCCGGCGTCTTTCAACTGCAACTTGGCGCCGCCGGCGGATATATCGAAAATCACCGCGGCGAAGGCCTTGCCGCCGATGGTCACCTGGGCCTCGATCATCAGGGGATGGCGCTCGAACTGCCGCCTATCGGTTTCGGTCCATGAATTTTCCATCAGGCGGTCTCCTGTCCGACGAACAGCTTAACCGCCGCCGCGGTCAATGAAAACAGGACGATGGTGGCGATATAGGGGTCGCCGTAAGGCAGGGGCTCGAACAGCCCGCTCCAGACACCCCAAGATTCGAGCACGAAATACTGGAACTGAAAGAACATTTTCGTTTCTCCTTTCGGTAACTCCGCCGCCGTGGCTTTCGCCGTAGGCCGGTTGTTTTGCGTCCCACCGTTTCCGGTGGTTTGCCTTTTCGAGGGAAACCGGACGGCCCGTCATCGTGTTGCGATGGGGGCCTCCGCCCGCGAATCTCAAGCGCCACTTTAGGCGATAAGGAATAGATGGGAAGTGATCGCCGTCACATTTACCGAAAAAACGCGGCGGGCGGCGTTTTTCGTTTGAATACAGTTGGTTATGATCCCTGCAACGCATTGGGGGCGAAAATATGGGCTCCCTTGTTGGCGCCCGAAAAGCGTTCGTTGCCCTGGCTGTCGGGCACGGCAGACCCGGGAACCCGCCCCGGGAACACGCCCCGGGAACACGCCAAGAGATTCCTCGACTCCGATAGTTTGCCGAATTTACAATCGCCCCACGCCTCTATAGGTTATTTTCAGGATTTTTCACTCCGGCGGCAACAAAACCCGGGTGAATGATCCCAAGACCCAGCACTAGCCCGCATGATCAGGGCCCGGATGATCAGGGAGGAGAGCAAGGAAGGGGGCATGCAGAACCAACTCGGACTCATGGGTGACCAGGCGATCATGTTTTCGATCATGGTCGCGCTCGGCATCGGTGGAATCCTCGCCTTGTTCATGGCGCTGTTCTGGCCCAAGCGCTGGCAAGTGTCGTACCGGATGGAAGTCTATTTTGCCGTCCTCATCGGCGCGCTCGGCGTTTACGGCGCCTTGAACAGCCAATCGACGGTGGCCAAGTATTGGGCCGACGTTCCCGATATCGAAAAATTGGCGGTCCAATCGGGAAATGTCGGCATCGACACCGACGCCAAGGCCTTCGACAGGTCGGTGACGGCCTATTTGTTCCAATGGGGGTTCATCTTCATCAACCCCGACGGCAGCGCGACGCGCAACGCGCTGGCGGTGAAGCCCGGAGAGCGGATCCTGGTCCACGTTGTCGCCAACGACGTTATCCACGGCTTCCAGATTCCGGCGGCGCGGTTCATGACCGAGGTCGATCCGGGGAAGGTTCGCTCGATCTGGTTCCGGGCCCCGGAAAAACCCGGCAAGTATCTTATCCAGTGCGTGAATTACTGTGGCATCGGCCATTACCAGATGAAGGCCTGGCTGGTCGTCGGGGATGGCAAGCCCGGCCCCGAAGGATCGAAACATGGCTGATTGGAACGACCACGAAAACCTCACCTGGGCGCCCGAGGATCTGATTTCGAAAACCAGCTTCAAGGACCTCCTGTTTTCCGACGAGGCGCGCCTGATCGGCCTCAAGGGCATCCTTTTGTCGCTGATCATGCTGGCGCTGGGCGGCGTCATGGCGCTCACGTTCCGCACCGAGCTGGCCCAACCCGGCATCCAGTTTTTCGAGGCCAAGACCTACATCAGCGCCTTGACCCTGCATGGCATGATCATGGTTTTCGGGTTCGCCATCCCGATGACCATTTCAATCATGTATTACATGCTGCCCAAGGCCCTGGGCGTCGAAAAGTTGGAATCGCCGTGGGCGGCGCACCTCAGCTTCTGGACCATCCTTGCGGCCGGCGTGTTGCTGATCATCGGACGGCCGGACTTTACCTGGACCTTCTACGTGCCCCTGAGCCTGAGGGTGGCGGGGTCGACCGTATGGATGGGATACATCGCCATCGTCCTGGTCGGCGTGTCCGAGGTGCTGGCCGGGATCACGCTGTTGAACACGGCCCGGGCCTGGAAACGCAAGACCGGCGGGCGCTGGATCGACATGCCGCTGATCGGTTGGGGGGCGCTAACGGAAGCCGGCTTTTTGATTATCTCGGCGCCGGTGTTGTCGTTGGTCGGGGCCATCATGCTGACCGATTATCTGAAAATCACCGCCATTTACGACCCGGCGCGCGGCGGCGACGCGCTGACCTTCCTGTGGATGTTCTGGTTCTACGGACACCCGGCCGTCTATCTGCCGTTGGTGCCGATCATCGGCGTGCTGTACGCCCTGTTGCCGCGCCTGCTCGGGCGGCCTTTGTGGAGCCAGAAATCCGGCGTCGTCGCCTTCACGCTCTTGTTCGTGCTCGGCTTCGGCGTCTGGCACCACCACTTCCAGCCCAACGTGACCATTCACGGGTGGATACAGGCGACCTTCGAGTTCATGACCATGATGGTCATCATCCCGAGCTCGCTGCATGTGTTCAACTGGATCGCGACCCTTTGGAGCGGCCCGATCAGCGCCGAGACAAAAAACTGGATTCCGTTCAAGTTCACCATCGGGGCGATTTTCATGATCATCCTCGGCGGCGTGAGCGGGTTTATCAATGGACAGATATCGATCAATACGGACTTCATCCACAACACTTATTGGATTCCGGCCCACTTCCACACCATCTTCCTGGGCTTCATCGCCCAAATGTCGATGGCGGCCATTTACTTCCTGTTCCCGTACTTCACCGGGCGGATGTTTCACCCGGGCCTGGCCAACCTGCATTTCTGGCTGTGGCAACTCGGCATCTTCGCCCAGGTGATGTTGATGTTCGCCCTCGGCCTGGCCTATTTCCCGCGCTGGGTCGTCGATTACCTCCCCCTGCCGGAATGGGTGGTGCCGCAGTTCGGGCTGACGGTGGCGGGTTTTGTCGTCGGCCTGGGCTTCCTGGTCTTCATCGTCAACATGCTGATCAGCGCGCGCCGTGGCGAGGTGGTGACGGAAGACCCGTGGCCGGTGCCCGATCGCCTCGGCGACGGCGTCCCGGGAACGGATGCCGCCGCCGAGGCGGCCGCCCCGGCTGAATGAGGGAGACGGTTTAAATGATTTGGCGAATTTGGACTGTTCTCATGGTGGTCATCGTCGGCGGCGCCTGGCTGTTGGTGATTCCCTTCTCCCGCCCTCCCGAACTCACCACCGGCACGATGATTAAGACCTATCGCGCCATGGGCATCGTGCCCGAGGCCAACAAGATGACCGTTTCCGATGCCGTCGGCCATGACGTCTTCGAGGTGCCGGAGGAAGACGCGCGACAGCTTAAAATGGCCATGGAAAGCATGTCCGGCATGAAGATGGGCGGCATGAAAATGAAAGACATGCCCGGCATGAAGATGGGCGACATGAAAATGGGCGACATGAAGATGGGCGACATGGAGATGAAGGACATGCCCGGCATGAAGATGGGCGACATGAAGATGGGCGACATGGAGATGAAGGACATGCCCGGCATGGAAATGGGCGACATGAAGATGGGCGACATGGAGATGAAGGACATGCCCGGCATGAAGATGGAAATGCCGAAAGAGGAGGCCGGGGAGCACGCCGAGGAAGCCGGGAAAGGTCACGCCGGCGGCGGCATGGCCGAAGGCTTGACCGTCATCGCCCAGGGTTCGGCCGCCGTGGTCGAGCGCGAACTGGCCGAAAGGGGGCTGAAGGTCGACGTCACCATGACCCTCGACATGAAGGAATGGGAATTCGGCAATTCCATGATCATGGCCCAACCGGGTCAGGTAATACGGCTCAAGGTCAGGAACACCGGCAACCTCCCCCATGAATTCATGCTGATGAACGGACCGGCGATGGCGGCGGTCGATTACCGGCTCAGGCGCGCCGACTGGAACCTGTTGGAACACGAGGCGCTCACCGAGGTGCCGTTCGTGATGCCCGGCGACAGCTTCGAGATGGTCGTCCAGATCCATAAATCGGGGGCGTGGATGTACATGTGCATGTTCCCCTACCACA
>JADFMB010000032.1 GCA_022564115.1 Pseudomonadota bacterium | reverse complement strand
CCGGACGTGGTCCAGGAACGCCTCGCCGTTGGCCGCCCGGCGGCAGGCTTCGGTGGCCACCGAGCGGGTCTCCTTGACGCCGCGGCCGTCGATTTTGCCGGCACACGCCCTGAGCGCCTCGGTGGTGCGCTCGATGGCGGCGTCCGACAGCCTGCCGCTGGCGGCCACGCCCTCGCCGAGCCGCACGATGCGCGAGAACCCGTCGATGACGCGGAATCCGCCCGGCGCCGGACGCGCCACCAGCAGGCGGCAGTTGTTGGTGCCGAGGTCGATGGCCGCGTAGGACGGCGGCACCGCCTGGCGGTCCTGATGGCGGTCCGGTTGGCGGCGTGACGTTGATGGTGATCCCTTGGCCACGCGGCGGGCCTCCCCTCCCAGCTCGTTGCCGATGTGGGGGCTTATTGCCCCCGTTTTTTTAGTCCCTGTCGCGGCTTGTTTTTTTCACCACAGAGCACACAGAGCACACAGAGAGCACAGAGAAGATTCAAGAACAAATATTTCTTAACTCGCTTCTTATTGAGTCCCTGTCGCGGCTTCGCCGCTCCTCGCTTCTTCTCTGTGTCCTCTGTGATCTCCGTGGTTGATCTTCTTTTCTCGCCTTTTGTTCGCTCTATCTTAGAACGCGGCGGGCGGCGGGAAAATGGTTTAGATCAACAAGAGGGGAGAAAGGCCCCCGGACTTTCAGGAGGGCGGGCGTCAGGCCTTGATGTTGAGGATGTTGCCGCGGGTCGGCGTGGTGGCGCCCAGATCGTCGGCCGCCTGCTCGATCAGGTCGGCCACGGCCTTCTCGTTCTGGGCCGCCTGTTTCAGGCTTAGCTGCGCCGCGCCCTGCACCGACTGGAGGCTTTGCAGTAACGCCCGGGTGGCGGCATTGAGGACAATGTCATCGGCCATTGTTATTCTCCTTGGGGAAGGGTCGGGAGCATACACGGCCCATGTGTCGCCCGGATGTCGCCCGGATGTCGGGGGCGTGTCGGCGGTGTTTCATTGTGTGACGGGAATTATCCCTATCCGGCGCCCGTATGGCCCTATACTCGCAACCCCCGGCAATCAACGGGGCGCACACCAGGGAGGTTGTCATGGCGGAGAGTGTCTACAAGGTAATCGAGATCGTCGGTTCCAGCCCCGAATCGTGGGAAAAGGCGGCGAGCGCGGCGGTCGAGCGGGCGGCCAAGAGCCTCCGCGACCTCAGGATCGCCGAAGTCGTTGAGCAGGACCTGCATATCGAGAACGGCAAGGTCAGCGCCTTTCGCGTCAGGTTGAAGATATCGTTCAAGTACGAGGACGCCGCCTGAGCCGATCCCGGCCGCCGGGCGGAAATTGGTTTAGAACTACCAGCCACATTATGTTAGAAGCGGCGTTTCCCAAGCGGCGCTTCGAGGCGCCTCGATGGGGCGTAGTTTAACGGTAGAACGAGCGGCTCTGACCCGCTTAGTCCTGGTTCGAATCCAGGCGCCCCAGCCAATTTCGAGTGACCCCCGGGCCTCCCGACGATCTCGCGGATCAGCTTCTTGCGGATGGCGATGCCGAAATCCCTGAAATCGTTGGCCGTGATATGGAACGCCCCCGGCCCGCCGATGACGTTGTCGCGGAAAAACGGCGCCAGTTCCGGCCAGCCGTCGAGGATCGGCAGGCCGTTGACGGTGATGCCCCGGGCCACCGCCTGGTCGCGGCCTTGGGTAACGGGAATGCCGTCGATGTCCTGGTCGTCGCCGGAAACGTCGATGACCCGGCGCAGGCCCTTGTAAGCGTTCGATTGTAGCGAGGCGACCCCATACAGGATGGCGTTGCCGGGCGCCGTGCCGCCGTAGAATATCCGCCGGGGCACGGCCTCGAGGCGGCTGGCGAAATCGGCCAGCCCGGCCCGGCCCTGGATCAGGGTCCAGGGCACGATGGCGGTCTGGAGGGTAGGGCCGCTCCATTCCACGTAAGCGAGCGCGATGCGGCCGAGGAGGCCGCTGAGGACGGCATCGGCGACGCGGGGATCGCGGAGCGCCCGGGCGTATCCCCGGCGCTGCAACAGGAATTCTTCGTGGTCGATGCTGCCCGATGCGTCGGCCATGAGGATGAGTTCGAGGTCGACCCTCGTCTCGGCCGACGCCGGGGCGGGCAGGAACGGGGCCAGCAACAGGGCCAGCAACAAGGCGGACCGGAAAGTTCTCCACATCGGGCGATTAAACCCCGTCGCCTCTTGTTACCCAAGCTTGCCGAGTATCTCGGTCAGCGATTGCGGGGTCACCGGCTTGGTGATGAAACCGAGGACGTTCAAGTCCCGGTATTTGGCCATCCCTTCGGCGACGGCCAGGGTTTCCTCCCCGGCGGCGCTGACCAGGGCGACGGCGCCCTTGAAGCCCCCGTCCCCCAAATGGCGCAGGAGTTCCACCCCTCCCATCTCGGGCATGATGATGTCGATGAATATCACGTCCGGCGGCGGCTCCGGGGATTGCAATTGGGCCAGCGCCTCGATCCCGTTCGAAGCGGTGGTGATTTTCGATGCGCCTATTTTTTCCAGGTTTTTCCGGATAACCGCGCGGCTGAACTCCTCATCCTCGACGATCAGATAAGACAGCGATCCAAGGTCCGGTTCGGCATCGTTGGGCATGAGAGGGAGTCCGCCTGGCGAATATTGTCGGCGGTGAGTGTAAGCAAAATCCGGGCGGCAAGACACCTTCATTAACAGGCGCGGACGGGTTTAGGGGTTTAATTCGCCTTGGGCGGCGGAATTTACCGAACCGTTCCTCCCTTTGCCTGCCCCCGGCCAAAAAAACTCAGGGCCGCGGCGCGGCCGCCTTTTTTGCCGTTATCATGATTGGGTTGAAACAGGAGGTTCGCGCCGGTTTGCGGGCGCACCGTCGCTGTTGGAGGCGCCTAATCCGCCAACTGTCCGGCTGGGGCCGTCTTTTGGCGTATGACGTAAAAATAAAGCGCGCCGACGATCATCAGGTTGATGGCCCCGACGATGGCGGCGTTGGCGTAGGAAATCACATAAGACCCGCTCAGGTCGAAGAAAAGCCCGCCCTGGTATCCGCCGATGCCCATGCCGACCCACGCCAGGAGGAAAACGACCCCCGTGGCGACGCCGCGCATGTGCAAAGGCGTCAGCTCCCTGACGCAGATGGTCAAGCCGGTCATCACGCCGCCGAAGAAGAAGCCGAAGGCAACGGCAAGGATGTAAATCTCGGTGATTGAGTGCATCTGAACGAACCAGAAGATCAGCGCCGTCTGACCGAAAGAGGACAGCCAATAAGCGCGGATACCGCCGATATGGTCGGCCAGTTTTCCAAAGAAAATGCGTCCGAAAAATCCGGAAATGTAAATCAACAGGATCACGGCGGCGGCGTCTTCGGCGTCGAGGCCCGTGTCCTGGGCGAGGGCCACGGCGTGGACCATGGCCGTCCCCATGCAAACGCAACAGAAAATCGACGCCACGCCGACCCAGGATACCGCCAGCTTCGGCGCCATGGGATAGGCCTCGTCATGTTCGGCCTGGCTGGCGGCGCGCGACGCGATTCTGGCTTCCTCGAAGCCGGGCGGGTTTTTCACCAACAACGCCAGCGGCACCATCGCGACCAAGGTGACGAGGCCAAGGGTCGTATAGGCGTCGCGCCAGCCGGAAGCGGCAATCATATAGCCGGAAAGGAAGGGGACGAAGCCCTGCCCCAGCGCCCGCCCGGCGGTGGCGAGACCGATCGCCAGGCCCTTGTTGCGGTTGAACCAATGGCCGATATTGGCGAGCAGGGGCACGTCCAGGGACGAGGCGCCGAAACCGCCCATCAGGCAATAAAACAGGTAAAACTGCCAAAGCGACGACTGGGTGGAAAGCAGCAACAAGGAAACACCGAGGCAGATCAACCCGCCCAACACCACCCGGCGGGTGGAATAGCGGTCCGACAGATAGCCCATGACGATGCCGCCGATCCCCATGGCCAGCGCGCCGGCCAAATAGCCGAGCGAGGTTTCGCCGCGTAGCCAGGCGAATTCGGCGATAAGGGGCTTGAGGAAGACGGAGATCGAAATCAACGCCCCGGATCCCATGCCCATGAGGACCGATGCCACCACCACCATGACCCACCCATAGTGGTGTTCGACTGCCGAGGAGTCTTCCTGGCCCATGTCCATTTCCCCCCTTGCTTTGATTAATTCCAATATAAGGACCGCCGAAGGCCTGTAAAATCTTTCACCGACGCCCGGATCGCCGCAAGGCCGCCAACGTTCCGCCCCCGCGACGAATAAGCCGTTTTGATTCAGACTCTTTTAACCCTATCGACCGAAACTGGCACGACCAGTGGAGTGGATAAGGGTTGGACCCATGATCATCAGGAAATACGAGCCCCGAAGGGCCACGGCCGAGGAAATACGCCGTTATTTTCTTCAATATCACTGCGACGCGCCGGACGCGCTGTTCGGCTCGGCGATGGAGAAGGAGACTTATCTCAACGCCGAGACCCCCCGGTGGCTGGCAAAGGGCCCCCGGGGACTCGCGCCGGAACAACGGTTTCGCCCCGTCACCTGAGCCTGCCGGCCAAGCCTCGGCCAGACCCCGGGCAAGAATCGCGGCGTGGATTTTTCCGCAAGAATCGCGCCTCGCCGATTAATCGTCCCCGGGCCCCGTCCCCATCGGCGCCGGGCGCGTTTGGGCGTGGGTTTCCGGGCTTTTTTTGCCTCGGGCTTGCGGTTCCGCCGGGCGGTGGTAGACTCGGATTCATGCCCAGCCCGATCGCCAAGTTCCATATCGGCATGCCGGTGCGCCACCGCGTTTACGGATTCCGCGGTGTCGTCTTCGACGTCGATGCGGAATTCGACAACACCGAGGATTGGTACGAAAGCATCCCCGAGGACGTGCGTCCGCGCAAGGACCAGCCTTTTTACCACCTGTTCGCGGAAACCCCGGAAAAGGCGCCCTACATCGCCTATGTCTCGGAACAGAACCTGGAAGCCGACGACGATACCGACCCCATCCATCATCCGGCCCTGGACGAGTATTTCGACGTCACCGAGGACGGAAGCTTCGTCACCCGGCAAAAGATGAACTGATTGCCCTTTTCCGGCCTTGGAATGCGTCAAGTTTGATGCGAATCATTCGAACTTTAGGGTTGTGAAGTCCGCCAGACCCCCTGAGGACATGGGTTGAGAATAGCCGACTGAATGATGCTGAAATCCGTCTTCATGGTGATCTGATCGCGGCGCCGGAAAACAAACACTTTTTCTTTTACCATGGACGCAAAACCGGGGGCCTGCCGGCAACCCCTTGCCCGCGGATGGGCCTTGGAGTCAGTGCCGCATATGAGTTGGCGACGCCGGAACGAGCGGCTGAACAGAACGATCACGGCCAAGGGCACGGCCAAGGGCACGGCCAAGGGCACGGTCAAGGACCCGGTCAAGGGCCCGGTCAAGGGTTGTGCCCGAGGTATTAGCTTGGCAACTGAAAATTGGCTATTCTCGGCCATCGCCGGGGCGCGATTATGGACAGGCTCGACCACGGCAAGGCCAGGAACCACGGTCCGATGAAGATTTTTCACTTTCACGTTGGCAGCGATAAATGCGCTTCGACGGTTATTCAGCTCGTGTTCAGCGCCAAGCCCATGCGAAAGGTGATGGAGCAATATTCGATCGATTTCCCGCACCAAGTTTTCCATTCGACCTTACGACTCACAAAGAAACGCATAACATCGTTCCAGGAAGACGAAAACTATGAATCCGAACGGAGCCTTCATTTCGAGACCCTGAAAAATTCGCCCAGCAAGGGCTTTTTCATGACCCAAGAGTGTTTTTTCGGGGTCACGGTTGATAAAGGCATGTCCAACTCCTGTCAGGCCTCTTGCGAGGCGATATCGTACCTGACCGAAGGGTTCGACACGCGGATCATTATCGTCTTCAGGCGCCAGGACACCTACCTGGAATCCACTTACAACCAGCTAATCAAACGGGGTGAAACCCGGACCTTCGATGCCTTCCTCGATGACGTTCCGCTTGAAAATCTGAAGTGGGACGCCGTCGCCGACACTTACGCGGACGGCTTCGAAAACGATAAAGTCACCGTCGTCCCGTTCGAGAAGAAGGTCCTCCAAACCGGCGGCATCGGTCAAATCATCGAGGGAATCACGGCGGCCATGGGAATGTCGGAAAAGTTCGAGGAAGAGCCGCCGGTGGTCAACCCGAGCATTGCGCCGAGCGTGTTGGAGCGGCAACGACAGGCCAATATGAATTTATCGGAAGAAGACGCATTGCAACATACCGAATGGCTTATCGCCACTTATCCGAAAGAACAGCATGAACCGCATAACCTCATGTCCGAGGACGACCGCCGCCGGCTTATCGAATTCTACCGGGAATCGAACGCCCGCCTGGTGGATAAATACATGCAGGGCTACGACGGCGGGTATTACCTGAGCCTGTAGTTCATCCGCCCCCCGAATATCAGTCCGGTTTGAAGGTTTGGGGGATTCGTGCCGTTGCCATTGTGACGATACCGATGGCACGCCTTTCGAGTTCGCCTGAACGCGGGTTTGGTCGTCCGGGCGCGACCAAACCTGAAACGCCATGGAACGTGACCTCCGAAAACCCTTCTTTTTCTACGGGTGGCGTCGGTTAAATCAATAAATAGTTTATCGACGGTATCGGCCCGAAGAGGTGCTTCGGAACCCCGGCCCGAAATGTTGTAGGATCGGGGGAATCGCCGGCGAAGTTCGGCCGGGAAAGAGAAAAAGCGACGATGAGCATATTCACCATCGGGGCGATCCTGGTCGGGCTTTCGGCCCTGTTCGGCTACATCAATCATCGGTTTCTGCACCTGCCGCACACCATCGGGCTGGTGGTCATCGCGCTTTGCGCTTCGCTGTCGATTATCGGATTTGATCTGATCGAGCCTTCCTTTCAAATCGGCCAACAGGTCACCGGCGTGCTCCGCCAGATCGATTTCAACAAGACCCTGATGCACGGGATGTTGAGCTTCCTGCTGTTCGCCGGCGCCCTGCATGCCGATTTCCCGGCCCTCAAGACCCGGCGTCTGACGATCGGCGTGATGGCGGTCATCGGCACCCTGATCTCGACCTTCATGATCGGGGGGGTGATGTGGTTCGCGTTGGGATGGCTCGGGTTCGAGTTCCCCTTTATCTGGGCCTTGGTGTTCGGCGCCTTGATCAGTCCCACCGACCCGGTCGCGGTTCTCAGTCTTTTCAAGATCGTCAAGGTCCCCGATACCCTGCAGGCGAAGATGGCCGGCGAATCCCTGTTCAACGACGGTATCGGCGTCGTCCTGTTCACGGTCGTCGTGGCGATCGCGCTTGCCGGCGGCGGACAGGGCGGCCCCATGGGCGCCGCCGACATCGCCGAACTGTTTATAACCGAAGCAGCCGGCGGCGCCGCCCTCGGCCTGGCCGCCGGATACATCGGCTACCGCGCCATGTACGGGATCGACGAGGCGAGCCTCGAGGTCCTGATCACCCTGGCGCTGGTGATGGTCACCTATGCGCTGGCCCTGGCGCTGCATATGAGCGGGCCGATCGCCATGGTCGTCGCCGGCCTGTTCATCGGCAACCGGGGCGTCAAATACGCGATGAGCGAACAAACCCGTGAATATGTGCTGACGTTCTGGACCCTGATCGACGAGATCCTCAATTCGGTCCTGTTCCTGCTGATCGGCCTGGAAGTGTTGGTCGTCGCCGAGAACCTCGACTATTTAGGGATCGCCCTGCTGGCCATCCCGGTGACGCTCTTTGCCCGGGCGCTCAGCGTCACCATCCCCATCGCCATCCTGTCGCGCTGGGAAACCTTCACCAAGGGCGCCGTGCCGGTGTTGATCTGGGGGGGGCTGCGCGGCGGCATCGCGGTCGCCCTGGCCTTGTCCCTGCCCGACATGGAATACAAGGACGCCATCCTCAGCATGACCTACGGCGTCGTCCTGTTTTCGATCATCGTCCAGGGCCTGACCGTCAAGCCGCTGGTCGAAAGGATGGTCCGTTAGGGTGACGGGTCGAAATCCTTCCAAGATCAGCGGGGCGGTCCCGCGACTTCATTATTCCGGCAGGCCCGCCTTGCGCAGGCCGTCAAGCAGGCCATCCAAATTGCGGTATCTTGACAGGGAAAAATTTTCCAGGAGCCGTTTGATCGTGAGACCCGGATCAAGCTTCTCTAGCCTATTAAGCGCCGTTTTGGCTTCGTCCATGTGATCAAGCTGAGCCAGGCTGGCGATCAGAACGTGATGGGCCGGCCAATTGTCGGGGTGCTTTTCCACCGAGCGCCGCGCCCATCCGAGCGCCGCCTCGTAATCGGCAAGTTGGATATGGGCCTTAGAGAGTTCGCCATGGGCCACCCACATGGCCGGTTCATTAGGGCTTAGACGAATTGCCCGCTCCACCGATTCAATAGCCGCTTCCGGGTTTCCCAAGAGATTTTGGAATGTCGAACGGGTCAGCCAAATACGAGTGCTGTTGCTATTGATGGCCAGTGCCTGCTCCGCCATTTCCAAGCCGCGCTCCAGATTGCCGCCGACCCAGCCAACCGACAAAGCGACCTGATAAAGCACATAAGGGTCCGCCGGGTCCGACTTCAGGGCAAGTTCGGCCAGCCGTATGCACTCAGCCTGTTCCTCTTCGCTAAGCACCATGCCATGAATTTGCACCTGGCGCCGGTAATGCCACGATGCACTGGCGTACGCCCGCGCGTACCCGGGATCGATTTCGATTGCCTTCAGGAACAACTCAAAGGCTTTTAGCGAATCCTCCGGATTGACTAAATCCATGTGGGCCAAACCACGCAGGGTGTAGTCGTAGGCGTCCAGGTTTTCAGGCCGCTTCTGTTTGATCCGCTTGGCTTCTGCCCGTACCAACTCGGGCTGGAGGGCACCGACGACACTGGCCGTGATCTCATCCTGTAGATCGAATATGTCGTCTGGGGTTCCGTCGAACCGGTCAGCCCAGACATGGCTGCCCGTTGCCGCCTCAATGAGCTGAGCCGTCACGCGAATCCGGTTTCCCGCCTTGCGTACGCTACCTTCCAACACGTACTGCACGCCCAGTTCACGGCCAATCGTCTTCACGTCCACCGTACGGCCTTTGTATGCAAACGACGAATTGCGGGCGATGACGAAGAACGAATGGACTGCGGAAAGCGCGGTGATGATGTCATCCGTTATACCGTCGGAGAAGTATTCCTGCTCCGGGTCGCCGCTCATGTTGTCGAAAGCCAATACCGCGATGGAAGGCTTGTCGGAAATCGCCGGAGCCCCAGACGCGGATGGGGCATCAGGACTGTCGAAGCGTACCGCGTATACCTGCACCGGCGCCGACACGTTCTTCACTTCCTGCCGGCCCATGTCCTCCCAAACGGCATCGACGCGATTGCGTATTTGGTTGTAGACATCGCCCGAGATGCAAATGCCCCCGGGGTCGGCCAATCCCTCCAGCCGCGCCGCCACGTTGACGCCTTCGCCGTGAATGTCCTCGCCGTCATCGACGATGTCGCCCATGTGGACGCCGATGCGGAAATCCAGGCTGCTTGATGCCAGGCCCCGCTGCATGGCAATGGCGCAGTTGACGGCGTCCCGGACCGTCGAAAATTCAACCAGAAAGCCATCGCCGGTGAGTTTGACGATTTTACCCGAATGATCGGCGACCGTCGGTTTGATCACTTCTTGTTGGGCGGCTTGCCATGCCGCAACGGTGCCGTCCGTATCTTGCTCCATAAGCCGCGTATATCCCGCTACATCAGCAGCAAGAACCGCCACAAGCCTGCGCTGGATGGGTTTATTATCCATGACCTCCCCCACACACCTCATCCATCAACCGGCGCATGAAGTCCTCGCCCTTGGCGATCTGCTTAAGCGTAATAAACTCGTTGGCCTTGTGGGCCTGGGCGATGTCGCCGGGGCCGCAGACGACGGTCGGGATGTTGATGCGGGTGTGGAACAACCCGGCCTCGGTGCCGAAGGCGACCTTGGCGTGGTCGTTGCGCCCGGCCAGGGCCTTGACGAAGGTCACCACGTCCTCGCCGGCGTCGATGTCGAGCCCCGGCATGTCGTTGACGCACTCGATGTCGATGCCGGTCTCCGGGCTGACGGCGTGCATCAACGGCTCCAGGGTCCGGGCCGCGTAATCGCGGATTTCCCGTTCCAGGGCGTCCGGGTCGTCGAGCCCTAAGTACCGGAACTCGAACTCGAACCGGCACGCCTTGGGCACGATGTTGAGCTGCACGCCGCCGGAAATGACGCCTGTGTGGACGGTCGAGTGGGTGATCTCGTAAAGCTCGTCATGGGGGCCTTCGGCCTCTTTCCGGCGTTCCATGCCCTTCAGGTAGGCGATCATCTCGGCCGCGTATTCGATGGCGTTGACGCCCTCCGGCGCCAGCGCCGAATGCGCCTCCAAGCCGCGCACGTTGGCGGTGTAGCTGCGCTTGCCCTTGTGGCCGGTAATCACCTGCATGGACGTCGGCTCGCCGACGATGCACATGGCCGGGCGGACCGGCATGTCCTTCAGTTTGTCGATCAGCCGCCTAACGCCGATGCAGCCCACTTCCTCGTCGTAGGAAAAGGCGAGGTGGATGGGGGTCTTCAGGCCGCGTTCCAGGAACTCCGGCACGAAGGCGAGGACGATGGCGATGAAGGACTTCATGTCCGCCGTGCCGCGCCCCCACAGCTTGCCGTCCTTCTCCACCGCCTCGAACGGGTCGGTGTCCCAGGCCTGGCCGTCGACCGGCACCACGTCGGTGTGCCCGGACAGCATGACGCCTGCCTTGTCCGGATCGCCCAGGGTGGCGTACAGGTTGGCCTTGGTGCCTTCCTGGTTATGGACCAGCATGCTGTCGACGCCGTGGCCGGAAAGAAAATCCTGGATGTAGGCGATCAGTTCCAGGTTGGATTCCCGGCTCGTGGTGTCGAAGGCCACCAGCTTTTTGATCAAATCGAGGCTTTGCGGTTGCGCCATGGTTCCGGTCCGATGTGTCCCAGACAAACAAAATTGACGGATCGGCCGCGGTTTGCAAGCCTCTCCCGCTGTCGGGGGAGTATAAAAGCAGGCATGGACGAAAGCCTGAAATCGCGGATCCACGATAACCTGGTCGCCGGCCGCGCCGGGCAGTTCCTGTTCCTCAAGGAACTGATCCGCACCCCTTCGCAAAACCCGCCGGGGGATTCAGCCGCCGTTGCCGAACTGACAGTGAAAACGTTGAAGTCCCTGGGCTTCGGCGTCGAGCGCCACCCGGTGCCCGACGGGCTGGTCCGCGAACGCGGGCTTTCCGCGATCACCAACCTTGTCGTCCGCCACGAATTCTCCTCCGGCCCGGTGGTGGCGCTGAATGCTTACGGCGACACCGGCCTGGCTGGCGACGGCTGGACGGCGGACCCATTGGGCGGCGAAATCAAGGACGGAGTCGTTTACGGGCTCGGCGCGCTGACCAAGGCGGACCTGGCCGTCTATGCCCATGCCCTGGCGGCGCTCCGCGATGCCCGGCCGGACCTGTCGGGGACGGTGGAGTTGCACTTCACCTTCGACGGCGAGGGCGACGGCCGGTTGGGTCCCGGGTGGCTGCTCGAGGAAGGGATCGTCAATCCGGATTACGCCATGGGCAGCGGCTATGCCTACGGCATCGGCACCTCGGCCATGGGCGATTTGCAGTTGCGGGTCGAGATCGAGGTCCTGGGCGCCCCCGGGGACGCCCCCGACCCGCCCGCCGACGCCATGGAGGCCACGACCCGGGTGCTGAACGCCCTTTACGGGATTCGCGACGGTCTCGGTGGAATCCAGTCCGAGATACCGGGCATCGGCTCGCCGGAACTGGTCATCGGCGAGATCGAGGGCGGCACCCGGCCCGACGCGGCGCCCGGCCGGGTGGTGTTCGCGCTCCACCGCAGCCTGATCCCGGACGAGGACCCGGCGGCGGTCGAAGCCGGGTTGACCAACCTGATCGCCGCCACCGCCAGCCGATCGAAGGGCATCGTCTGCCGGATCGGGCGGATCAACCTGTCGGCGCCGATGAAACCGGGGCCCGGCACCGACAAGCTGTCGCAAGCCCTGGAAGGCCAGGCGGCGGAAGTCATGGACGGGCCGATCTGGGTCACCGGCGTGCCCTACAACACCAACAGCCGCCATTACGCCGCCTTGGGCATCCCGACGGTGCTGTACGGGGCCGGCCCGGCGACCCCGGACGCCGGCCATGCGGGGGCCGCCGACGAACGGCTGGTGCTCGATGACCTGCGGAAAGCGACCGAGGTGACGGCCCGCGCCCTGGCCGAATTCCTGACGCCGGCGGCCTAAGGCGCCCTCCGGCCCATCCCCCGGCCCGGCCAAACCGGCGGCGGCCTCAAAAAAGCGACCGCGTTGGACCGGGGACGGGCCTTGGCGATGTCGTCTATTAGCGGACCTTTAGCCATGTGTGGACGGCTCCCTGTTGGCAAGGTTTTTTTCGACGGTGATGCAGAGCTGGTCGGTGCTGCCATATGTCCGGCCTGTTGATGCGGTGATCTGAAGGAGCGGACATTCAAGCTTCCGTGGAAAAGGCGGTGAAGAATTAAATTACAAGGGACGCGTCGGTATCGACGCGTCCCTATTCCGTTATTGACGGTAGCTACCAGGGCCAGAAGGAGACTCCGGTCTTCGCCGAAAGCGTAACACCTGGGACCGTTGTAGTCCCTGTTGCTGAAATTTCATCCACCAATAGCGGCGTTCCTAGGGACGCATCGTCATCATCGGCAAGCGGATTTGATCCGGCCCAACATCGCCCTTGTTTGGCTTGAAGAAGATGTCGCCGTGGGTTTCGACTCCATTTTTTTCCATCAAGAGTTCGGCGAATAAATCCTGGATGGACCTTTGATCCATACTTACACCAGGCGCCAGCCCTGCCTTTTTCACGGCGAACAAGGTCGAATAGTTGGCGATGAGATCGCGTTCCGGGATCGTTTTTTCATTGTCAGCATTGACATGGAACGTGAAGATCCTGGATCCATGATCGCTATGGATGATAATTGTCGATCCCTCATAGGTTCCCTGCGCACGCATAACGTCAAGAATTTCACCAAGCTTGGTATGGATACAGCGGACCTGTTCGAGGTAGGCGTGATAGCGGAAGGTCCAGTACTCGGGAGTGTCGCCGACTTTGACCCGCCACAGCGCTCCCCATGGAAAGCCAACCCTCTGATCTGTACTACGCACGGCCCATTCGGAGACGTCCAACAGTCTGCATTGCCGGTCGAAAACATAAGGATCGTGGGGCAGGATAATGTGGGCGAAAACCGCTTCCCCGTTCTTCAGGGTGCTGATTCTTTCCGAGAGCTTGGACACCGCTTCCATGGATACCAGTGGCGAAGGCGAGATCGACTGGAAATTCCATTCCGGAAGGGCCGGGCCTAAAACTTCTCTGAGGCGATGTTGGAGCAGCAGGGCTACTAGCAAAAAATCCTCGAAATCAACCTTGATGATGTAGTCGAACAACAGTTTCCCTTTTGTGGCGTAAGAGATGTCCATGCCGTGGAAGAATCGGACATCGGATAAATTGTAAGTGGAGCATTTGTTGATGGGTGCGATGGATGTTCCCGGTTTTCCGCAAAAGTCCAGATATTGGGTTTGGAATACGTCAATGCTGTATCCTGCTTTGGCGAGCTTATCGAACCAGGCGTTTTCGGTAAGCAGGTTGAAATCATCGTAAAGAGTAAGGGCCTTGAAGGCCTCGGGCTGGACTTTCTGGTTCAACAGGTTTGGGATAGATTCGATGGTTTTCCGAAAATGTGTGAACGCCCGGGGATACAGCGTAAACCCGTATTTTTTATAGAACCCCCTTAAATCTTCCCTTAGTTCCTTTCCACCGGTGATTTCCCTGGGCAAGCCGTTGATGCCGATCTGCTCGTCAAGAATGATGTGGACCACAGGCGGCAATGACCTATCAGCCGTTATCCGTGGTCCATTGCGGATGTTCCAGGTCGCCGGCGGCTTGCTGGAAAACATCACGGTTGTGACCAATATCACCCCGAAAAAGGTGGTGATAATGATGTCTATGTTCTCTCTCAGCATCCATGCCAGGCCCATGATCGCGGCGAACATCAAAAGGACTATTGATACGAGTGCGGGTTTTTCGTTAACCGCCATAAGTGACCAGCCGTTAATAAATTCGAGGATCGATGGCTTGAGTTCGGAATAGATGAAGGCGAGAAACAAAAGTCCAAACAGGGCCGGCTTCAATGTTTCCGGGCGTAGGGAAATAAAGAAGGTCAATAGCAGCGCCGCCGCGCAGGGGAAAACGAAAAGAAATGCCACCTCGGGATGGGCGAACCCGTAGCCCCTTAGTACCAGGAACTTGACGAACGGCGTCAGCATGATGGAAAGGGAGGCGGCAAATATCAGGAGAAAGGATGTTGTGCGGCTTCGCTTTTGGGAATTAGGTGTCATGCCTGATCTTGCCAAATCAATAATCCGAAATTCCCCATGTAACCTTCAAATCCACAGCGATTGTAGCCAATTCTCACCGTTGTTATAATTGTTTTCCCTCCACAGCATTAGACCCAATATCCGCCTCCGACCGACTTTATCAACAGTATCGGCCTGGAGCGGACATTCCCCTCACTCCGTAATCTTTCCGCCTGCGCCATCGAGAAGAAGATCATCCTGATGAGCGGCTTTGACGGAAGATGCCCGCGGAGGGGCCGAACCCTGGGCGAGGCGAAAGGGCTCAACGTCGTCGATAGGATTAAAAAAACCTTGCCGGTTCAAGGAATTGAGCGGCCTGCTTCCGAAGGCGTTCGATGATGTCGTTTCCCGGACGGCTTCATTTAAACTCTTGAATTCACAGTTAGTTATGGACGACACAAACCGACACAAAATGATTTAAAGCGAAATTTTCGCGACAAACCACATTAACAAATTGGTCATAGCATCGAACCTTAAATTCTGATTTACGGCCCTGGATTAAGTCTTCGGCCGTTCACGAACGTAATCAGGGATTAAGAGCTTTAGGAGTATCGCAATTGAAGGCCTGAAAGGGCACCCAGGATGTCAAGTTTGATCAAACTCTAAATTTCTACATTACTTCCCATTACCATCGTCGGCCTATTCCTTGCCACCGGTCTGGTCATCGGATTGATTGGGTCATACGAAGCCAGTGACGAATTCAATATGCGGGATGAACGGCCAGCCGTTGGCGACCGCGGCTTCAAGCGCCGCCGTAACACGCCGGTCGTCGGCGGGCACCCGGACCGGCGGGCACTTGGCTTTGGGACAGTCCGAATGAACCATCAGGACCTCGGACATGGCCCGGAACATGCCGCTCCCGACCTGGGTCTTGAGTGCCTTGTAGTATTTTTTATGGGGCTTTTTGGAATCGAAAATATAGCCCCACATCTTGGTCGTCACCGAGGGCATGATCATTTGCGGAAATTTCGCCGATAACTGAATGACGAACTTAGGTTTACGGCCCGCCCGGACGGCAAGAATCGATCGGCGGACTCCCGCCGCCTTCATGTTGCCGATGATGGTCTTGGCATTAACGTCTCGGTCGACCTGGCTGTGCCCGTCAATGAAATAAAGTTCTTGCGCGCCGACTTCGGACGCCGGCGATACCGCCAACATCAGGGCCGGGATTAAACACGCGAGCCTGACGTGAATTAAACTCCACACACTCATTCCCCTCTCCGAATGACCGGCGCCCGCGATGACCCTAACACAGGCCACTACTGGATTCTATTTGGGGATTGTGCATATACGAAATGCTTCTGTACGCCCGTTTTAGGGACTTCCAACATTTATTCTTATGTCCGTTCCTGGCCATAGGCAGACGCTGGCGGCTTAAGGCGCGCACTTAAAAAAAAGCGCCCCCGCCATGACAGACCCGTTATTTCAGCTTTAACGGGCCTTTTAGGAACTCCAGCACGTCCTTGCGCGATTTTTTGGTGATTTCGTAATCCGTCTGGAACTCGACTTGAGTCCTCGCCGCCGCGTGATACCAGCTACCCGAAAAAGACCCGTCCCAGCCGTGATAGGCCCCTTCGTAGACGATCACCTTGACGTCCCGGCCCTCACCCTTGGCATTCTTGGCGAACCGCTCGCAGTATTCTGGTTTCGTGTAGGAGTCCTTAGTGCCGATGAGAACCAAAATAGGCGCTTCGGAGCCTCCCTCCGTTACCGAAATGCGCTGACAGATCGGATAGAGCCCGACATGGGCCGCCAAGGCATGTCCGCCGCCCCAACTGGCGTCCAGATTAGCCGAATGGACGGCTAAATGAGCGCCCCGGGAAAAACCGATAACGCCGATTCTGTCTGGGTCGATCTTTGGATGCGTGGATAGAATCTTCAAAGCCAGGATAACATCCGTCGTTGGCATGGGTTGTTTCGAAGAGTACCTATCGATGCCGCGTGGACCGAAATAGTCGATGACAAACGACGCAATACCGTTGGCGCGGAGGAAATCCGCCCAATCGTTTTCCCGATCATCAATGCCCGCACTACCATGCGCGATGATCATTGCCGGTACTTTCCCGGTCATTTTATCGGGCAGTTCCAGTTCTCCTTCCAGTTCCAAATCCCCCATCAAGTTGGGATATTCCACATCTCCCGTATCGCCGCCGGATAGAGGCGTTTTATTACCGGAATCGTGTTCCGCCCTTGTCGTTGCCGCCCAGCCGATGACGGAACCGAAAATGGTTATGAACAGCAACGTCCTGGCTGTCGAAAATAATCGCGAATTCATGGCATCCCCCCATTTAAGCCTGACTTGGGCCGATGCGAGATTAGGGAGGGGCAAAGGTTTAAGTCAATATTGGTAAAAAACTAATATTCAATTTTCCGCCAACCCGGCGGCGGCCTCACGCAGCCAATTCACCGGATCGTCGGGAACGCCCTCGGCGGGCATCAGGGCGACGGCCAATGGCGCCAGCGCTCCTTGATGGACGAAATTCAGCACCCGCGCCGGATGCTTGATGCCATAGGACGGCGACACCCAGCCTTCGCCCAGGGATGCCTTCCAGGCATCGCCGCCGTCGCTGACCAGCAGGAAATCTATTTCCCCGGCCCGGAGCTTCCATATCCCGCGTCCCTTTTCCTCGATCTCGACGCCGAGGGCCAGGTGATAGGGGATGCGCACGGCGTGCTCGCCGGTGCCCTCGAAGCGGTCGGCGATCACCAGCCGGTGGCCCAACTTGTCCAGCATCATGGCGCGCACCGGGGTCACCGGCTGGGCCAGGCGGCGATAGCCCCCGTGGGCGCCGACGAAGACATCCGCCGCGTCGGTTGTTCGCCAATGGCGGACCTCCGGCCGGGCGTCGTCCTTCAGCGTCCACAGGTATTCCGGGCCGACGAAACGGTTGATCTCCTGGGCGTCGACCATCGGCGTGTTGTGGAAGGCGGTGGAGCGGAAATCGTTGCGCCATTTCGGATCGGCGGTATAGACGAAGGTGCCGCAATCGGTGATCAGGGTGCGGCTCAGGAGCGCCGCCTCGAACGACAGGCAGTCGTTGTGGCCGTGGCCGCCGCGCCCGGCCATTCCCACGGGACCGCAATCGATGAATACATGGTCGCCGTTCCCCCTCATGACGTAGACGCCGCCATCGGCGAAGGCTTGCGACGGGGCCGGCCGCGGGGCTGCGGGAATCCGGGCCGCGGCTTCCGGTCCCAGCATCCAGAACACTTCCGCCGGGGGTCCCGAAGCCATGGCCAGCAGGTCCGCGTCATCGAAGGCGATGCCGGCCAGCGCGATCAGGGCGCGGTGATCGCTGTCACGGGGGCCGAAGGGCAGCACCCGGCCGTCGTCGGCGTCGCCCCAAAGCGGCGACGTGCCGTCGGTCCGCGAATAGGCGGCGGTGAAGGCGGCCATCTTGCGCAGGCGCCGGGCGTAATCGTCGGGGACTTCCTTGCCGAGAGCTTGGCGGTAAAGGGCGGGCAGCAGAAACAGCTCCAAAACCAGCCGGTGATAGGCGCACGAGGCCTCGAAATCGACGCCGTCGCCGAACACCTGTTTCGGCAGTTCGTCGGCGAGGATTTTCCAACCCCCGGCCTGCCAGGCCCGTGGAGCGTCGCCGTCGTCCAGAAAAAGCCCCATCACCACCAGCCCGGCGGCGTCGGCCAGCAGATGGTTGCCGTTGACGTCGGACCATTCGAGGTGGCGGGAGGTGAAATCTCCGTGTAGATACACGAGTTTCAGGAAATCGTTGCGGAACCCTTCGCCCGCCCACGCCGCCGCGTGATGGAAGACCCGGAACAGCCACACCAGCGTGATGCCGCGCAGGGCCACGTCCATGGTGCAGGCCCAGTTGACGCCGCGGGCCAGCGGGTTGGCCCGGGCCCAGTCCTCGATCACGGCGCGGGCGGCGTCCGCGTATTTTTCGTCGCCGGTCAACAGGTACGCCTGGCCGGCGGGGATCAACCATTGCAGGCGCGACAATTCCCACGGCACCTTGACGTCGCTGTCGCGGTCCAGGTCCATGACCTCGATGCGGCGGAACCTGACCATGGGCCAGCGGTGGCCGCTCTTGAAATCTTGGTGCCAGGGGATCGGGCGGCCCAGGGTCACCGGCCCGGACCCCAACAGGTCGACGCGGGCCTCAATGGCGTCCTCGGCGGCCTTGAGGATGCGCGCCCGGTCGCCGGGACACGCCTTGTCGTAGTCCTCGGGCGTGATGGGTTCGGTGAAGGCCGGGAACGGGGCCTCGGCCCGCCGCTTCCACAGGGCATCGAGGCTGCCGCCGCCGAGCGCGACAAGCAGGCGTTCCGGGGTCAATGCCCGGGCCCGGCCCGGGGCCCGGAACTGGTCCCACTCGGCCCGGACCTGGCGCGCCAGCCAGCGGGCGATGACAGGCGGCGGCTTGCGCCAGCCGCGGCGCAGGAGTTCGAGGAATCGCTTTGTCATATCGTCGAACCGTTCCTTGCCGGCATTTTCGCCCGGCAACGGGAATCTTCCGGCGTGGCCATCACGGACCACTGGTTGGTCGAATGGCTGGATCCGGAAGAAGTGGGTTTCGTTAGTCGTCGTTGGTGCCAGTAACCTTACGTTCGCTCTTGACTATCTCTTTTAGTTTCGGGAGTTCGTTTTTTACAAAATCCCAAATCAGTTCCGGCCGGATAGTATCGTCGTCGTGACGGAGCATGCTCGAACTTTGGTTCGAGGCCTTTTGCCCGGACGCGTCCTGGTCGTAGGAATGGGGGGATGGTCGCTATTCGCCGCCGCCTTGTTGTTCGCCAAACGCCACCCGGGCCGGCTTTCCCGTCCGCAGGGACCGCTGGATGGCGAAGGTGGTCAAGGTGGTGGCGACCTGGTCCTCGAACGCGATAGCGGCAATACCGGACCGGATGCTGTTCACGAAGGCGGCCAATTCCTCGGCGTGTCCCTTGGCCGATTCCAGGCGCGACCGCTTGTCGACATTCCCTCCCGGCCCCCGGATCGTCAGCCGCCGCCAATTATCGATGGCCCCCGCCATGCCGCCGCCGAAGACCTCCAGGCGCTCCTTGGGAAACGCCGGATCGCCGGTCGAAACATATAAAATGGTGCCCACGGACCCGTTTTCAAAACGAAGCTGGATGCTGAGATTGTCGGGATCCGCCGGCAGCCGCTGGCTTTCACCGGCGGTGGCGAAAACCTCGGTCGCCAGGGAGCCGGCGAGAAACTGCATGATATCGACGAAATGACAGATTTCCCCGACGATACGGCCGCCTCCTTCCGCCGGGTCCTGTTGCCATTGATCGGCCGCCACCGGCCCGGCGTTGACCCGGCAGGCCATCATCAGGGGGGCCTCTCCGGCGGCGTCCTTGAGGGTCCTGGCGAGGGGAGAGAACCGGCGGTTGAAACCGGTCAGCAGTTGCGGCGCGCCGTTCGCGGACGCCGCCGCCTTCCCGTGGATGGCGATAAGGCCGGCCAGTTGCTTTTCGTCCGCGGCCAGGGGCTTTTCGACGAAGACGTGCTTGCCCGCCTCCAGGGCGGCGCCGGCGATTTCGGCATGGGAGTCATGCCGGGTGGCGATCAGGACGGCGTCCACGTCGCCGTTGGCC
>JADFMB010000188.1 GCA_022564115.1 Pseudomonadota bacterium | reverse complement strand
GGTGCGCCTCGGCGGATTCGACGGTGATGAACGACCGGCTGCCGTAATGGATACGGCGTAGCTTGCCTTCGTTGATCAGCTCGTAGGTCTTCGATCGCGAGGGACCGTAATCCACGCCGTACTGCTTGATGCTTAGATTGCGAATCATATCCTTCTTCCACTCGCGTCCATGCGGAATTGCCTGGACGATTTCAAGTGGAGTTTCGTCGTTATCGGCACCTCTGTAAGCTAGGAAGGATAGAAACTAGTTATTAGCCAGTTTTAATTGTCGATACAGCTTTGAAATTCTGGCCTTCACCGTGCTTTCGCCAGGCTGGCGATCCCAGTTATCTTCACACCATTGCAACATGGTCGTTTGGAGTTTCGCCTGCGCGCCGGCTCCCGTTGGGAGCCCATCAGGCGTTTGAGCAATCGCGGTTATTGCAAAATCGAACTCATCCCAAGGATACCGCTCCGGCGCCCCGCCTCGATTTCGTGCACGCTGCGCTTTAACATCGCCGGGGCTCGGCGCCGGCATCCTGCTGGACGTCTATTTCGGCCGCCGCTTCGTCGTCACCCCCAGCTTCGCGCCGACCTATTGGCGCGGCAAGACCAACGACCTGGACCTGGGTCACGAGTTTGAGTTCCGCTCCCAGATCGAATTCGCCTACCGCTTCGACAACCGGGCGCGGCTGGGCGTCGCCATTTCGCATTCGTCGAACGCGTCCATCGTCGATACCAACCCGGGGACGGAAACGATTCTGGTCAATTACTCCATTCCGCTCGGCAAGCACTTCAGCCGTTAACGCATCTTGATGATCCTTGCGCTCAGGGGGGCTATGGATGCAGATTCACCCTCGGGCGCCCGTAGCTCAGTCGGATAGAGCGCAGGATTCCTAATCCTGAGGTCGTGGGTTCGAATCCCGCCGGGCGCGCCATTTACCTTCGGGCTTTACCCCTCATCCTCTTCCAGCGACCAAATCCGGGCGTGCGCTCCGGTGTCGGTTTTCGGGATGACGCGGATCCTTTCGGCCACGCCGTCTTCGGTGAATTCCCGTTCGATGGCAAGCAAAGTGCCGGCGGGATGGTCGCACAGGCCGGCCGCGTATTCGGCTTCGCCGCGGGCCGCTTCGACGGCGGCCAACATATCCGGCGCGCCGTATTGTTCGTGAAGATGGGCCGCCAGGTTTCGCACCATGGCTTCGAACTGTTCATCCGGGATCACCGACACCTGGACGAAGGTCGACCGGCCGAAGCTTTCGGTGCCGAGCCAGCCGTTCCTGAACGCCAACTGTTCCTTGCCCGTCATCGCCGCCGGATCGGCGTCGGCGAAGGCGAAGGTTCCCGTCACCGCCCATTCCTCGGGCTCGGCGGCCAACGGAAAGGCGTTGGCGTCGGAAACGTCGAGCCGGATGGTGCGCGGGAATTTCATAAGTCCCCGAACATCGAGCTGTACCCGAAGACCGCCGGGGTACCGCCCGTATGCAGGTAAAGAACGGTCTGCCCGGACTTGAAATGGCCCGAGCGCACCAACCCAATCAGGCCGGCCATGGATTTGCCGGTATAGACCGGATCCAGAATCAGCCCTTCTTCCCGGGCCGCCAAGGTCATCGCCTCCAGCATCCCGGGCGTCGATTGGCCGTAGCCGGGACCCAGGTAGTCGTCGGTAACGTGGATGTCGTCCTTGGAAACGGCCTCCGGGCAACCGGCCATTTCGGCGACGGCGGTGGCTTGGCGAAACACCCTTTCGAACTGCCGATCCTTGTTGCGCCTGACGCAAACGCCTGTAACCTCGATATCGCTGTTGCGGCTTTTCAATCCCACCAGAACGCCGGCATGGGTGGCGGCACTGCCGGACGGCAGAACCACGGCATCGATGGCAAGGCCCCGTTCGGCGGCCTGATCGAGAAATTCTCCGGCTCCGATCACGTAGCCCAGCGCGCCCAGGGGGGGGTGATCCGCCGACAAGTGGATGACATAAGGGTTGCCCCCTTCGGCACGGATCTGATCGGCGATATCCTCCAACGCCTTGTCGGCGGCGGTTTCGTCCCCCCCTTCGGGGAAGTAATGGATGGTCGCGCCCAGCAGCCGGTCCAGCAGAACGTTACCGGACGCTTCGTATTCGGGTGCCGTTATCGGTACCCGGTGTTCAAGCTGGATATGACAAGCCATACCAAGCTTGGCCGCGGCGGCCGCCGTCTGGCGCGCGAAGTTGGACTGGATGGCGCCGGTGATGATGACCGTGTCCGCTTTTTGGGCCACCGCTTCGCCGAAATAGAATTCGAGGTGACGCGCCTTGTTGCCGCCCATGGCCAGGCCGGTGCAATCGTCGCGCTTGACCAGCAAATCCGGCCCGCCTAACAAACGGGTCAGATTGGGCATGGACTCCAACGGCGTCGGCGTATGCGCCAGGGAAACGCGGGGGAAATCGGAAACGGACACCTTTTGGCCTTCCTTTAATTCGAAGCTCTTGACCTCATACATATATACCGGGAGCGGCTTTGCGTCTTGGCCGAAAAGCGGTTAATCCTAATCCGCGCACCGGGAGCCGTAGTAGTTATGCAACGCCGTATCCGGACCATCAATCGAAAGACTCCAGCCCTCGCGGTGGCGATTGTCCTGGCCGTGGCCGCCGTTACCCCAGGGCCCTCAGTGGCCGGGGAATCGACTGTCTCGGTCATGGAATCGGTGGTCAGCCTGTTGCCGGAATGGCCCGGCGCCGGAAGCCGCCCCAAGGAACCGGAAGGAACCGCCGTCGCCGTCATGCCCGGCGGTTACCTGGCCACCAACGGCCACGTCCTCGGCGGCGCCAAAAAGGTGAAAATCAGGCTCAACGATGGACGGATCAGGGCCGCCGAAATCATCGGCCGCGACGCGTTGACCGACATCGCCCTGATCAAGGCGTCGATGGATTTCCCGGTCCCCCCCATCGGCGGGGACCCGGGTCTGGGCGAATCCGTCTGCGCCATCGGCAACCAGTTCGGGATGGGTTTGTCGATCACCTGCGGGGTGGCCTCGGCACTTCACCGCACGGGAACCGGCTTTAACGAAATCGAGGATTTCATCCAGACCGACGCCGTCGTCAACCCCGGCGGTTCCGGGGGCGCGCTGATCGACGGCCAGGGCCGTTTGGTCGGACTTGTTTCGGCGATCTTCACCAAGGACAGCGACGCCAACATCGGCGTCAACTTCGCCGCTTCCATGAAGCTGGTGTTGAGGGTGGTCAACGATTTGAAGGATCACGGCCGGGTCATCCGGGGAAAGCCCGGATTCGGCGTCCGCGAGCTTACGGAACGGGAGCGGGAGGCTCATTCCGGCGCCGCCATCGATCAGGTCGCCCGGGGGGGCGCGGCCATCGAGGCCGGGCTTGAGGTGGGTGACGTCATCATCGCCATCGACGGGCGCAAGGTCCGCCGCGCCAGCGACGTGCCCAGCGTCGTCCATATGGCCCGCCCGGGAGATTCCCTCGACATCGCCTACATTCGCGGGGGCCAGTCCCACCGGGCGTCACTGGTTCTCAGGCCGTAATTCCGGCAACACCCTCACGAGAGCGTTATTTGTGCCGGTACGGGGACACAGGTAAGCTTTTTCTTATATTCGTTAGATGGGACAACCCGGAGGATATTTCATGCGTTTGGTTTTGCTTGGCTGTCTGATCGCCCTGTTGGTGCTGCCGGTCAGGGCCGAAAACCCCACACCCTATTCAGGAACCAAGGTCATCGAGACGGGGCAGCCCTTCGACGCCTTCATCAAGAAGCTCACCGCCGCCATCGGGTCCAACAAGATGGGTATCGTCGGCAATGCCTGCGCCACCTGCGGCGCGAAAGCGATCGGCGTCACCATTCCCGGCAACAGGGTAATCATGATCTTCAATCCCCATTTCGCCGTCCGCATGCTGAAGGCCAGCGAGGCCGCCGGCATCGAGGCGCCGCTCCGGCTTTACGTCACCGAGCAGCCAGACGGCAAGGCACATCTGACGTACCGGCTGCCGAGCCACGTTTTCGGCGCTTATAAGGTTCCGGCCCTGGACAAGATGGGCAAGGAACTGGATGCCATCGTGGCCCGCATCGTCAGCCAGGCCACCGGCTAGGATAAAGGCGTGACAGCCGCGGCAACTGCCCTGCTCCCCATTCAGCGGCCATATCTTTTTCTGGCCCTGGCCGGAGGCGCCGGCCTTTTCGTACATTTGTTCCAGGCCGGGCCCAGGCTGCCGGCCCTGTTTGCCGTCGGCGTCGGGTTGGGGGCGGCGCTTTACCACGCCGCCTTCGGTTTTACAGGCGCTTACCGACGCGCCATTCTTGAACGGGACATCTCGGGCATCAGCGCCCAATTGGTGATGCTGGCGGCGGCGATGTTGTTGTTTGCTCCCGTTCTTGCCCAGGGACAGATCTTCGGCCACGGTGTCACCGGCGCCGTCGCCCCGGTCAGCTTTTCCATGGCCTTTGGGGCTTTCATTTTCGGCATCGGCA
>JADFMB010000031.1 GCA_022564115.1 Pseudomonadota bacterium | reverse complement strand
CACGCCCAAGAGAACCGTATCGATGGCAGTGGTTCCGATCGCCTGTTCGAAGGTGACGGTGTTAGCACCCCCCTGCGAATTGTCCACGGCCAGGGTGATCGTATCGCCCGCGTCCACGGCGCCGATCTTGGCGTTGATAACGAGGTCCTCGGCAAACGCCGTATCCACGGTCATGGTAAGGGTGGGATCGGCCGCTCCGGAGCCGATGTTGAAATCAATGCCACCTCCGTCAGCATCCGTCACGTTGCCTTGGAGCGTGATGTTGTCGTCGGTGGCATTGATGGTAATAGTCTCGTCACCCGTCGCCAGCGTGATATCGCCGGCGAAGGTCACGCCGCTGGGAGTAACCCCTGCGGTCACATTCAGCGTAACGGCAACGGTAGTATTGGCATCATTCGCCACCGCGAGGGAGGGCGTACCATCAGCGCCCAAGGTAATGGCGCCCGCGGTGCTGTCGATGGTGCCGGTTACCGCAGTCTCGGCCTCAGCCCCACCCTCTGTCAATCCAGCTGTATCGGTCGCCGTAATATTGAAACCATCGTCAAGCTCCGCCGCCAGCGCGTGATGGGAGACGGTCAGACTGCCCGCCGCCCCCACGGCAACCGTCAAGGCCAGGGCCAACCCTGCTTCGCCGACCCCGCTTCGCCAAAGGCTACGCCGGAGGCGAGGGCTACGCCGGGCGAGGACGCCCCCGAGCAACTTGTTCCTAAGAGCCATCGAATGATCGTTCGCGGACATTCCGCCCCTTCCCCTTCGAGGTTGACTACCACCAATACCGGACAACTGAACTCAAACCGCGGCGCAGCGCCACGGCACTCAAGCATCAAAGGCGGTAGCACAATCTTACATTGAGCGCAAGCGTTACAATACAACCAGTAGTGGCAACCCGGGATGGGGCACTCGGTGCTTCGGCAGACCCTGCCAAGGCGCGATCGGGTGCGAGAAGACGGTCGCTCCGGCAATTGCCGAGTGTCCAGCGGCCGCCCTGCCCTTCCATCCTCCGTAGCAGAGCTACTGCGGAGGACGGGCCGTACCACTCCCGCCTTCGCGAAGCCCGCTTCGGCGGGCGAAGGGAGGTCGGGCGACGGGTCGTTCGGCGAAGGCAGGCCGGGAAACCGGGAGTGGGGCCAGGATAGGGAATCATATGGGCGCTATATGTTGGATTTTATCCAATTTTATCCACTAGATAGTGTGAACCGCGTCGACAAGCGTAAAGTTTTTCCTTATGACACAATGGATAGAACCCCCGCTGTCGGAATACGGGGATTGTACTATACTCTCCGTGCCCACCGGGGCTGGAAAACGAGGACAAACCATTGGACATCCTTGGTATTATCGGTCGTTTATTATGTCGGCTTGGGCTTCATAATTTTGAGATCCTTGAGACAACTTTCGGCTTCGGGGAAAGTGGTAACGTCGAAAAGGTTCGATGCCGTCGCTGCCAGATGATCTACACTCGCCAGGCTTGAGCCATCGACCAAGCTTGAGCCATCGAAGCGTGGACCCTTCTTCTTTTCCGTATACCCAGTGGATGGAATCCAACCTAGGGATCCCCCGCAACGGCTCCCCAAGTTCATCCGGCCAAGTTCATCCGGAAAAGGCGTCCGATGCGTGGTGAGGCTGGTGTATGGCAAGCATCGGGCAACGCATCCGGTGGGCTTGGGAAGCCGAGGCACCCGCTCCCCATGAACCGCCTCATGACTTTCCCATGATCGCCACTCCGGGCGGCCCGGAATAATCAAGGAATAAAGGAATCCCCGGCCCTCAAGCCGCCTTCGACAGCATCTTGTCCAGGTAGTCGTTGACGTGCTCGTTGAGCGACTCCAGGTGGTTCAGGAAAAAGTGATCCGAGCCCTCGATGATGCGGTAGTCGATCTTGATGTTCTTCTGCTTCTGCAGCTTCTGCGCCAGCTTGTCGACCGACGACTGGGGCACCACTTCGTCCTTGTCGCCGTGGATGATCATGCCCGACGCCGGGCACGGCGCCAGGAAGGAAAAGTCGTGCTGGCTGGCCGGCGGGGCGATGGAGATGAAGCCGCTGATCTCGGGCCGGCGCATCATCAGCTGCATGGCGACCCAGGCGCCGAAGGAGAAACCGGCGATCCAGCAGGTGTTGGTGTTGGGGTTGCGGCTCTGCATCCAGTCCAGCGCCGAGGCGGCGTCGCTGAGCTCCCCCTGGCCGTTGTCGAAATTCCCCTGGGAGCGCCCGACGCCGCGGAAATTGAAGCGCAACGACGAAAACCCCCGGCGCGCGAAATTCTGATAGAGGGTGAAAACGACCTTGTTGTTCATGGTGCCGCCGTATTGCGGGTGCGGGTGCAAAAGCAGCGCCAGCGGCGCGTTGGGGCGTTTTGATTGATGATAACGGCCTTCCAGGCGGCCATCAGGGCCATTGAAAATGACTTCTGGCATCGGCGCTTTAAGAACCTCTCGGAGTCTGGGTTTCGCTATAACCAACCGTGGGGCTGGGAAATTAAACGGCTGGTATTGCGATTTAGAAGCAATATAACCCTCTAATCTTGACCATTCCAGTCGGGTATCCTATATATTGGGTAGCCTTCGGGGCCCGCTTCGGAGGGGCGTTATTTACCACGGATGGACCGGGTTCCGCAAAGCCTAAACGCCTGTTTTTTTAAGGGTAATACCTAAACGGTTGGCAAAAAAATGATTTTCAAGACACTGCGCGAGGACATCGACGCCTTCATGGCCCGCGATCCGGCGGCCCGGAGCGGGCTGGAGATCATGCTGTGCTATCCGGGCTACCACGCCCTGGTGGTTCACCGGCTGTCCCACTGGCTGTGGAAAATAAAACTGCGCACCCTGGCGCGGTTTATTTCCTACCTGGGTAGGATCGTCACCGCCATCGAGATTCACCCGGCGGCGGTAATCGGGCGCCGTTTCGTCATCGACCACGGCACCGGCGTCGTCATCGGCGAAACCTCGATCATCGGCGACGACGTGACGCTTTATCATTCGGTGACTTTGGGCGGCATCTCGCCGTCGGTGGATTCCGACAAGCAGGTCGGACAAAAACGCCACCCGACGGTCATGGACGGGGCCATCATCGGGTCGGGCGCCGCCGTGCTCGGCCCCATCACCATCGGCGAGGGAGCCCGGGTCGGCGCCAACTCGGTGGTCACCAAGGATGTGCCGGCGTCGGTCACCGCCGTCGGCATCCCGGCCCAGGTGGTGATGCCCCGCGACAAGCGCCGGGCGAAGGAATTCCAGCCCTACGGCACCCCCGCCGAGGGCTGCCCCGATCCGGTGCTGCAGTCAATCGAAAGCTTGCGCGGCCAAGTGACGACGTTGATGGAACGGGTCGAAGAACTCGAAGGGAAATTGGACAACAGCGGCCAGACGGCGCCAGGAAAACGCGATCGTCAGGCCGGATAACCGTTTTACCGGGCCCCCACCGGACTTAAGGGCCCGTGAGTAAGGAGGAATTTAGCGTGAAACTCAGTACCAAGGGACGATATTCCGTGATGGCCATGGTGGATATCGCGGCCCATTTCGACAATAAGCCGATCACCCTCGCCGACGTCGCCGAGCGCCAGGAAATATCGCTTTCCTACCTGGAACAGCTTTTCGGCAAGTTGCGCCGCGGCGGCCTGGTCAAGAGCGTCCGCGGTCCCGGCGGCGGCTACCTGCTGGCCCACGCGGCCGAGGACACCCGCATCGCCGACATCATTATCGCCGTCGACGAGCCGATCAAGGCGACCCGGTGCACGCCGGGATCGCCGATCGGGTGCACAAGCAACAAAAGCCGTTGCCTGACCCACGACTTGTGGGAGGAACTGGGCAACAAGATATATCTTTATCTGAATTCGGTTTCCCTGGCCGACGTGGTCGAAAAGCGCGTGCTCGGCACCAGCGGCGAATTGTTCCGCCGCGAGCAGAACACGCCCGTCGCCGCGGCCCAGTAAGCCGGACTTAAATTCAAGTCTTTAACCTCAGCGGGGGTTGCGATGGGCATGGAAAATCCTGTCTATATGGACCACAACGCGACCACGGCGGTTCGTCCCGAGGCCCGGGAAGCCGTTTCCCTGGCCCTCGCGGTGACCGGCAATCCGTCGTCGGTGCACGGGTCCGGGCGCACGGCCCGGCGCCTGGTCGAGGACGCCCGCGACGCCGTCGCCGCCCTTGTCGGTGCCCAGCCGGCTTCCGTCGTCTTCACCTCCGGCGGCACCGAAGCCAACAATCTGGCCCTCCGGGGGTGGCCCAAGCGGGCGAAGGTGCTGTGTTCCGCCGTCGAGCACGCCTCGGTCCTCTCGGCGCTGGACGGCATCGTCGAAATCCCCGTCGACGGCGACGGAGTCGTCGACCTCGACGCCCTTGAGGCGCTCCTCGCCGAGGGCGAAGAGGGATCGGCCCTGGTGTCGGTGATGCTGGCCAACAACGAGACCGGCGTCCTCCAACCCGTCGCCGACGTCGCCGCCGTGGCCCACGAACACGGCGCGCTGGTCCACTGCGACGCCATCCAGGCGGCCGGCAAGATGGCGATCGACTTCGGCGCCTTAAGCTGCGACCTGATGTCGCTGTCGGCGCACAAGATCGGCGGCCCGCCCGGCGTCGGCGCGCTGGTGATCGCCGGCGGCATTGCGGACGATTGGCCGCTTTCCCCCGTCCTCCGCGGCGGCGGCCAGGAACGGGGCCGGCGCGCCGGCACCGAGAACGTCCCCGGCATCGCCGGGTTCGGCGCCGCCGCCCGGGCGGCCGGTGAGGGACTGGCGGATTTCGCCCGCCTCGGCGGCTGGCGCGACCGCATCGAAAACCGGCTCGGCGGGCACGCCGGCAGCCGCGTTTACGGCTTCGGCGCGCCCCGGCTGGCCAATACAAGCTGCCTGACCATGCCCGGCGTCGAGGCGGAAACCCAGGTCATCCAACTCGATCTCGCTGGCGTCGCCGTCAGCGCCGGGGCCGCGTGCTCGTCGGGCAAGGTCGAGCCCAGCCGCGTGCTCGCCGCCATGGGGGCCAGCGCGGAAGAGGCGGCGACGGCGATCCGGGTCAGCCTGGGTTGGAACACCACCGAAGACGACGTGGAGAAGTTCGCGGAAGCCTGGATCCAGGTCCACGGCCAGGCCAATGTCCAAGCCGGGGCTCATGCCGGGGCTTATGCGGCCTAAGAGCTTAGAGGAAAACGGGAAATCCGATGAACGCCAACCTTAAAACCAACGGAAGCAGGAAAAAGGGCCGGCCCGTGTACCTGGACTACCAGGCGACGACGCCGACGGACCCCCGGGTCGTCGAGGCCATGGCGCCCTTTTTTGGCGACAAGTTCGGCAATCCCCATTCGCGCGACCACTTCTACGGCTGGGAGGCCGCCGACGCGGTGGAAAAGGCGCGCCGGCAAATCGCCGCCCTGATCGGCGCCGAGGAGCGCGAAATCGTCTTTACCTCCGGGGCGACGGAATCCAACAACCTGGCGATCAAGGGAATCGTGCGGTTTCATGGCAAGAGGCGCGGACCTGCCTTAGCGAAGCCAGCTTCGGCAGGCGAAGGAAGGCGGGCGGAGCCCGGACAGGGAAATCATAAAGAGAACAGGAACCACATCGTCACCGTGGCGACCGAGCACAAATGCGTGCTCGAAGCCTGCGCGGCCCTGGAAAGGGAAGGCTTCGGGGTCACCGTCCTGCCGGTCGCCGCCGACGGCCTGATCGACCTCGACCGGTTGCGGAACGCGGTGACCGATAACACGGTCCTGGTCTCGGTGATGGCCGTCAACAACGAAATCGGGGTCATCCAGCCGGTGGCCGAGATCGGCGCCATCTGCCGCGAGGAGGGCGCCTTCTTTCACACCGACGCCGCCCAGGCGGCGGGCAGGATAGCGCTCGACGTCGAGGCCATGACCGTCGACCTGATGAGCCTTTCGGGTCACAAGGTCTACGGGCCCATGGGCATCGGCGTCCTTTACGTGCGCCGCCGCCCGCGGGTGCGCCTGGAGGCGATGATCGACGGCGGCGGCCAGGAGCGGGGCCTGCGCTCGGGCACCTTGGCGGCGCCCCTTTGCGTCGGCTTCGGCGAGGCGGCGGCCATCGCGGCCCGGGAGATGGCGGACGAGGCGGCCCGTTTGCTTGGCCTTCGCGGCCGGTTTCTCGCCGCCGTCATGGCCGCCATTCCCGACACCACCGTCAATGGCTCCATGGACAGCCGCATCGCCGGTAATCTGAACCTCAGCTTTGCCGGCGTCCAGGCCGAGGACCTGATGGCGGGGCTGAAGGATTTGGCGATTTCCACCGGTTCCGCCTGCACCTCGGCGTCGGTGGAACCGTCCTACGTTTTGAAGGCGCTGGGCCTCAGCGATGAGATGGCCCATGCCTCCGTCCGCATCGGCTTCGGGCGCTTCACCACCGAGGAAGAAGTCGATTTCGCCGCCGCTACCCTGACCGCCGAGGTCGAACGTCTGCGCCGCGTCAACCCGCGCCAAAGCGCGTCGGCGGCTTGATGAAAAAAGAAATGAAAACAAAAGGATAGAAAGATCATGGTTGCCTCGACAAATACGGCCCAACAGGTCAAGGAACTGGCGGAAGAGAAGTACAAGTACGGTTTCTTCACCGACATCGAGTCCGAGACCGCGCCCAAGGGCCTGAACGAAGACATCGTGCGCTTCATTTCGGCCAAGAAGAACGAGCCCGAATGGCTGCTGAAATGGCGGCTGAAGGCGTTTAAGTACTGGCTGACGATGCCGGAACCAAGGTGGTCCAAGGTCATCCACGACCCCATCGATTATCAGGACGCGTATTACTATTCGGCGCCGAAAAGCGCCGCCGACGGTCCGCAAAGCCTCGACGAGATCGACCCCCAGTTGCTGGAGACTTACGAGAAGCTGGGCATTCCCTTGAAGGAGCAGGAGCGGCTGTCCGGCGTCGCCGTCGACGCCGTCTTCGACAGCGTTTCCGTGGCCACCACCTTCAAGGCCAAGCTGGGGGAAGTCGGCGTCATCTTCTGCCCCATCTCCGAGGCCCTCGAGGTCTGCCCGGATTTGGTCAAGAAGTATCTGGGCACCGTGGTCCCCTATACGGACAACAAGCACGCGACCCTTAATTCGGCGGTCTTCACCGACGGCTCGTTCGTCTACATTCCGCCCGGGGTGCGCTGCCCGATGGAGCTCAGCACCTATTTCCGCATCAACGCCGCCAACACCGGCCAGTTCGAGCGTACGCTGATCATCGCCGACAAGGGGTCCTATGTGTCTTATTTGGAAGGCTGCACGGCGCCGATGCGCGACGAGCACCAGCTTCACGCCGCGGTTGTCGAATTGATCACGTTGGACGACGCGGAGATCAAGTACTCTACCATCCAGAACTGGTACCCCGGCGACGAGAACGGCCGGGGCGGTATCTACAACTTCGTCACCAAGCGCGGCCACTGCCGGGGCCGCAATTCGAAGATTTCCTGGACCCAGGTGGAAACGGGCGCGGCCATCACCTGGAAGTACCCGAGTTGCATCCTGCAGGGCGACAACTCGGTGGGCGAGTTCTATTCCATCGCCATCACCAACAACTACCAGCAGGCCGACACCGGCACCAAGATGATCCATCTGGGCAAGAACACGACGTCGCGGATCATCTCCAAGGGCATTTCCGCCGGCCGCGCCAATCAGACCTACCGGGGACTGGTCCGCATATCACCCAAGGCCGAAGGGGCGAGGAACTTCACCCAGTGCGATTCCCTCCTGATCGGCGACCGATGCGGCGCCCACACGGTGCCCTACATCGAATGCAAGAACAAAAGCGCCATCGTCGAACACGAGGCGACGACCTCGAAGATCTCGGAAGACCAGCTTTTCTACCTGCGCCAGCGCGGCATCCCGCCCGAGGAAGCGGTGACCTTGGTGGTCAACGGGTTCTGCCGCGAGGTGTTGCAGCAGTTGCCCATGGAATTCGCCGTCGAGGCGCAGAAGCTGGTCGGCATCAGTTTGGAAGGGAGCGTCGGCTAGGCCCGCCCAAAAATGAAAAACGGAAGAAGAAAGCTAAAAAAAATGTTGGAAATAAAGAACCTGCACGTAAGCGTCGAGGGCAAGGCCATCCTCAAGGGGATCGACCTGAGCGTTCAGCCCGGCGAGATTCACGCCATCATGGGCCCCAACGGGTCCGGCAAAAGCACGCTCAGCCACGTCATCGCCGGGCGCGACGGTTACGAGATCACCGGCGGCCGGATCATCTATCAGGGCGAGGACCTGACCGGGCTGGCGCCCGAAATCCGCGCCGCCAAGGGCATCTTCCTGGCCTTTCAGTATCCGGTGGAAATCCCCGGCGTCGCCAACACCACCTTCCTGAAAGAGGCCCTCAACGCGATCCGGCGCTACCACGGCGAGGACGAGCTTGACGCCATGCAGTTCGTCAAGATGATGCGCGAAAAGGCCAAGGAGCTCGGCATTCCAGAGGACATGTTGAAACGCGCCGTCAACGTCGGCTTCTCCGGCGGCGAGAAGAAGCGCAACGAAATCCTGCAAATGGCGATCCTTAACCCGAGGCTGGCGATCCTCGACGAAACCGACAGCGGCCTCGACATCGACGCGATGAAGATCGTCGCCGAAGGGGTCAACAATATGCGCGCCCCCGAACGCTCGACCCTGATCATTACCCATTACCAGCGGCTTCTGGATTACATCATTCCCGACAAGGTCCATGTGCTGGCGCACGGCAGGATCCAGCGCTCCGGCGGCAAGGAACTGGCCCTGGAACTGGAGGAAAAGGGCTACGCGGAATTCGGCGAGGCGGCGGCTTGAACGACGATCAGGAAACGTCCATGACCACCGAACCCACCCAACTCCAACCGTTCGTCGAGTCCTTCGACCCCGCCCGGTCCGGCCTTCCCGGCGCCGGCCTGGGGTGGCTGAAGGCGTTGCGCAAAACCGGGATCGAGCGTTTCGAGGCGCTCGGCCTGCCGACTCCCAAGCTCGAAGCCTGGAAATACACGCGCCTGAAGCCGCTTGAGGACACCCGCTACCAGCCGGTCACCGACGAGGACGGCATGGCCGCCCTGAATACGGTGCCGTCGCTGTTGCCCGACCCCGGCGGCCGGCCGAGGCTGGTGTTCGTCAACGGCTGGATGCGTCCGAATTTCTGGATCGTCGGCGACTTGCCCGACGGCGTTCACCTGGAAAGCTTGCATGACGTGCTGGAAACCCGGCCGGACTGGATCCGCGAACGTCTCGGCACCCTTGCCGGCGAGGATGATTCTTCCCTGGTGCAGTTGAACACGGCGATGATGGACACCGGTTTCGTGTTGCGCGTCGAGGACGGCGTGCGGGTTGAAACCCCCATCGAGGTAATCTTCGTCGGCGGCCTGACCGCCCACCCGGTGGCCTACTCGCCTCGCAACCTGATCGTCCTCGGGAAAGGGGCCGAGGCGACGGTGGTCAGGTACCACGTGGGCCTTGGCGCCGGCGCCTATTTCGCCAATTCCGTCACCGAGATCGACGTCGGCCCCGGAGCGCTGTTCCGCAATTACAAGGTCCAGGCCGAGGCCCTGGAGGCGACGCACATCGACACCGTCCGCGCCCGCGTCGCCCGCGACGCGACGTATGAAAGCTTCAGCCTGTCCATCGGCGGGCGGCTTTCGCGGAACGAGGTGTCCGTCCGCCTCGAAGGCGAGGGCGCCCATTGCGCGCTGAACGGCGCCTACCTGATGCGCGGCAGCGAACACTGCGACAACACCACCCAGATCGACCACCTGGTGCCCCACACCACCAGCCGCGAGGTCTTCAAGGGCGTGCTCGACGACGAATCGCGGGCCGTGTTCGTGGGCCGCATCGTTGTCCACAAGGACGCCCAGAAGACGGACGGCTATCAGCTCTGCAAGACGCTGCTGCTCAGCACCGGGGCCGAAATCGACGTCAAGCCGGAACTGGAAATCTACGCCGACGACGTCAAATGCAGTCACGGCGCGACCACCGGCCAGATGGATGAAACGGCGCTGTTTTACCTGCGCTCGCGCGGCGTGCCCGAGGCCTTGGCCCGGAACCTGCTGGTGCAGTCGTTCATCGGCGAGGTGCTGGAGGAAATTTCCGACGAAGACGTGCGCCGGGCGATCACCGATCAGGTCGTTCACTGGCTGCCGGCGGCCTGTTATCTGGCCGAGGAATGGAGGGCCGAATGAACGAGGAATCGACCGCCGTCGACATCGCCCCCCGGAACCCCCAACAGGCTTTGCCGGGCGACAATTCCACCGCCGCCCCCCCTGGCGCCTACGATATCGAGCGCATCCGCGCCGATTTTCCGATCCTCAAGCAAAAGGTCTACGGCAAGCCGCTGGTGTACCTGGACAACGGCGCCAGCGCCCAGAAGCCCCAACACGTCCTCGACGCCATGAACGAGGCCTATGAGACCTATTATTCCAACGTGCACAGGGGCGTTCATTGGACGTCGCAGGCCTCGACCGAAAGCTTCGAGGGAAGCCGCAAGAAGGTGGCGGCGTTCCTGAACGCGGCATCGGAAAACGAAATCATCTTCACCCGCGGCGCCACAGAGGCCATCAACCTGGTCGCCGCGAGCTGGGGCGGGGCCAACCTGAACCCCGGCGACGAGGTTATCCTGTCGCACATGGAGCACCATTCCAACATCGTGCCGTGGCAGATCCTGCGCCAGCAAAAGGGCATCGAGCTGAAGATCGTGCCCATCGACGACGACGGCAATTTCCTTTTCGACGAATACGAAAAGATGCTTTCGGAAAAGACCAAAATGGTCGCCGTGACCCACGTGTCGAATGCCCTTGGAACTATCGTGCCGGTCGAGGACGTCATCCGCCTGGCCCATGACAAGGGCGCCTTGGTGCTGTTGGACGGCTGCCAGGCGGTGCCCCACATGGCCGTCGACGTGCAGGCCCTGGACGCGGATTTCTACGTCTTTTCCGGCCACAAGCTTTACGGCCCCACCGGCATCGGCGTCTTGTGGGGGCGCGAGGACCTTCTCAACGCCATGCCGCCTTACCAAAGCGGCGGCGACATGATCTCGTCGGTGACCTTCGAGAAGACGACGTTCAAGAAATCCCCACACCGCTTCGAGGCCGGGACCCCGGCCATCGTCGAGGCCATCGGGCTCGGCGCCGCCCTCGATTACGTCGGCGCCATCGGGCTCGGGAACATCTCCGCTCACGAGCAGGGCGTCTTGCAGTACGCTTCCGAACGGTTGCAAGCGGTCGAAGGGCTGCGGATCATCGGCCAGGCCCGCGAAAAGGCGTCGATCGTCTCTTTCGTCATCGACGGCATTCACGCCCACGACCTGGGCACCTTCGTCGACCGCGCCGGCGTCGCCGTGCGCGTCGGCCATCACTGCGCCCAGCCGGTGATGGAACGCTACGGCATCGCGGCCACGGCCCGCGCCTCGTTCGGTCTTTACAATACCCGGAACGAAGTGGATGTGCTGACGGACGCGCTCACCGATGCGAAGGAGTTTTTCGGCTGATGTTCGACGAACTCAGAGACCTGTACCAGGAGGTGATCCTGGATCACGGCAAAAGCCCGCGCAATTTCCGCCACCTGGAAAACGCGACGTGCCTGGCCCACGGCAACAACCCGATCTGCGGCGACATGCTGGTCGTCTATCTGACGCTGGACGATGACGGGCGCATCACCGACGTCGCGTTCCAGGGCGAAGGCTGCGCCATTTCCATGGCCTCGGCGTCGATGATGACGGAAATCCTCAAGGGCAAGACCCGGGACGAGGCCAAGCGTTTGTACGAAGGCTTCCACGACATGTGCACCAAGGACGGTTTCGACCTTTCCGAGCTGGGCGATTTCGACGAAGACGCGATCGACCGCCTGAAGATGCTGTCCGGGGTCAGGGAATTCCCGATCCGGGTCAAATGCGCGACCCTGGCCTGGCACACCATGCAGGCGGCGGTCGACGGCGAACAGGAAATTTCGACGGAATAGGAGTTAGAGACATGGATATCGACATTCCTTCACACCCCGAGCCCTCGGAAACCCCGGAAGATGGGGTTTCCGCCACCGCCGGCGAGCCGCTGGCCGACGGCGTTCCGGTGGCCGGCGAAGAGGCTTTGATCGAGGCGTTTAAAACCGTGTTTGACCCGGAAATCCCGGTCAATATCTATGAACTGGGGTTGATTTACGAATTCGATATTGACGAAAAAGGCGGGGTCAAGGTCGAGATGAGCCTGACCGCCCCCGGGTGCCCGGTGGCCGGCGAAATGCCGCAGTGGGTGGCCGATGCCGCGGTCAAGGTCGACGGCATCGGCGAGGCCAAGGTCACCCTCGTTTGGGACCCCACCTGGGGCCCGGAACTCATGTCCGAGGACGCGAAACTGGCGCTGGGCATTATGGATGACTAAATAATACACCAACCAGCAAAAGAGAAACCGATGAACACAGAAACCCCGCAGATGATTACCCTCACCGACGCCGCCGTCGCCCGGGTGAAGAAGCTGATTGAAAACAGCGACGACCCGGTGCTCGGCCTTCGCGTCGCCATCAGCACCAAGGGCTGTTCCGGGCTGTCGTACGTTTTCGAGTACGCCAAGGAAAAGCAGCCCTACGAGGAAGAGATCGAAACCAAGGGCGTCAAGGTGTTCATCGACCCGATGGCGACCATGTACCTGGTCGGCGCCGAAATGGATTACGTCGAGGACAAGCTGAAAAGCGGCTTCGTCTTCAGCAATCCGAACGAGAAAAGCCGGTGCGGCTGCGGCGAAAGCTTTTCCGTCTGAAAATTCCCTTGCCCCAAATAACCTTCATCGATGCGGACGGAAGCCGCCGCCAATTCGAGGCAATGATCGGCGACACCCTGCTTGAGGTGGGCCAAGAGAACGGCATCGACCTGGAAGGCGCCTGCGAAGGGTGCATGGCGTGTTCCACCTGTCACGTGATCGTCGACGAGGAATGGTACCCGCGGTTGGAGCCTTCCTCGGAACAGGAAAAGGACCTGCTGGATCTGGTTTTCAACCTGGAACGGACTTCGCGGCTGGGCTGCCAGATTTACATTACCGGCGAATTGGACGGCCTGGTGGTCAGCCTGCCCCGAGAGCACCTGAACCTGCAAGACGGGTGAGGCGCTTGCCCGAGGTGCCCGAAAGGCGCATCCTTCGATGGCCCATTCCGGCGCTCGGACGGCACTTCTGTTAGGAACGATCAATGTCCAACGCACTTCCCGGCGCGTTGCCCGCGGTCCCCCTTCCCGACATCCTGGCCTTCGTCTGGTTCATGGCCTGCTGGGTGGGGTATACGTTCTATGCCGACGGCCGGGACGAAACCCGCCGCCCGGTGGCCCGGGTGATGCACGAATACCGGGTGCGCTGGATGGAACGCATGCTGGATCGCGACAACCGCATGGCCGATATCAACATCGTCACCGCCCATATGCGCGGCGGCATGTTGTTCGCCTCGATCAGTATCCTGATCCTGGCCGGGGTGATGACCATCCTCGGCAACCTGGGCACGGCCCGCGAAATCACCTCCAACCTGTCTTTCGCGGTCGAGGCTTCGCAGGAGATGTGGGAGATCAAGGTCATCGTGCTTTTGCTGATTTTCGTTTATGCGTTTTTCAAGTACGCTTGGTGCCTGCGGCAGTTCAACTACACCCTGATCTTCATCGGCGCGGCGCCGCTGCCGGAAGAGGTCAACGCCCGCGAACGCAAGGATTACCCGGAACGCGGGGCGCGGCTGTTCGATCGCGGCATCAACACCTTCAATCGGGGCCTGCGTGCCTATTATTTCGGCCTCGCCACCCTGGCCTGGTTTTTCGGCCCGCTCTTTTACGCCGTCGCCGCGGTGTGGGTGGTGGCGGTGCTTTACCGGCGGGATTTCCGCTCGGTGACCCTGCAAACCTTGACCGAACAGGACGGGAGCGACGGCGCCTGACCCGTGGCATGGCGCGGGCGCCGGAAATCCCTATATTCCGACCATGAATTCCCTGGGCTTCGATAAATCCCCGGCCGACACACGCGTCGTCGTCGCCATGTCCGGCGGCGTCGACAGTTCGACGGCGGCGGCGTTGATGACCGAGCAGGGCTATGAGGTCATCGGCGTGACGTTGCAGCTTTACGATCACGGGCAGGCCCCCGGGCAGGCCCAAAGGCGCAAGGGCGCGTGCTGCGCCGGCCAGGACATCTTTGACGCCCGGCGCGTCGCCGATCGGCTTAGCATTCCCCATTACGTGCTCGATTACGAAAGCCGCTTCAAGGAACAGGTGATCGAGGACTTCGCCGATAGCTACCTGGCCGGGGAAACGCCGATCCCGTGCGTGCGCTGCAACCAGACGGTCAAGTTCCGCGACCTTCTGGGCAAGGCCCGGGAACTGGGCGCCGATGCGCTGGTCACCGGCCATTACGCGCGCCGGGTCCTAGGCCAAGGCGGGCCGGAGCTGCACCGCGCCCTGGACGAGGCCAAGGACCAGAGCTATTTCCTGTTTGCGACGACCCGCGAACAGCTCGATTACCTGCGTTTTCCCTTGGGCGACATGGACAAGGCGGAAACCCGGGCCCACGCCGAACGCCTGCGGCTGCCGGTCGCCTTGAAACCGGAAAGCCAGGACCTCTGCTTCGTGGCCAACGGGTCCTATGCCGCCGTCGTCGAAAATCTGCGCCCCGGCGCCGCCGATCCGGGCGACATCGTCGATCTGGACGGCAACGTGATCGGCCAACACCAGGGCATCATCCGCTATACCGTCGGACAGCGCCGGGGACTGGGAATCGCGGCCCCGGAGCCCCTTTACGTCGTCCGCGTCGAGCCGGATACCCGGCGCGTCGTCGCCGGGCCGAAGGAAGCGCTCCTCAAGGACCGGTTCCGCGTCGGCACCATCAACTGGCTCGGCGATGGCGACGGGCCGGGCCAGGACTTGGACGTCACGGTGAAAATCCGCTCCGCCGCGGCCCCCGTGGCGGCGACGATCAAGGCCCGGCCCGAGAACGAGAACGGGGCGGAAGTCAATCTTAACCGGGCCGAGGCAGGCATCGCGCCCGGCCAGGCGTGCGTGTTTTATGACCAAGACCGGGTGCTCGGCGGCGGCTGGATCAGGAGAGATGACGAAAGACCCCTTTGACGCCCTGCGCGAGCAGATGGTCCAGGTGATCGCCATCTATGCGCATTATTCCAGCGAAAAGCTGGGCAAGGACGCCTTCGATGAGCGGGTGATGGAGGTCCTGGGCGAAGTCCCCCGGCACGAATTCGTGCCGCTGGAACTCCGCCCCCATGCCTATGCCGACGGCCCGCTTCCCATCGGCTACGAAAAGACCATTTCCCAGCCCTACATGGTCGCCCTGATGACCGACCTGGCCGAGATCGAAGACGGCATGCGCGTGCTCGAGGTCGGCACCGGGCTCGGCTATCACACCGCCGTGCTGGCGGCCTTGGGGGCCAAGGTGTACAGCGTCGAAATCATCGATGAATTGGCGGTCCAGGCGAAGGAAAACCTTAAACGTCAAGGGGTTGCGGGCATTGAATTCCGCATCGGCGATGGCTCCCATGGCTGGGCCGAGCACGCGCCCTTCGACCGCATCATGGTCGCCGCGGCGCCGGAACTGATCCCGCCGTCGCTGATCGACCAGCTCAAGCCCGGCGGCCGCATGGTGGTGCCGGCGGGCATGGCCGACGGGCAGCAGTTGATGGTCGTCGACAAGGACGAAACCGAGCGGCTGAAGACCCGGGAGGTCATGCCCGTGCGCTTCAGCGCCCTGGAGACGGTCAACTGACTGTCCCGAACGCCGGGGACCGGGACCGCCCCCATCGCCGCCGCCATCGCCGACCTTGACCGCCGCTGATAAATTTATCTAGTATTTCCATGAATGGTTGGAGACCTGGGATGAAAAATTCCGGCCTTTATTCTTTTGGCGGCGACGGCGGCTTGTGGACCCTGATTAACGGGTGCTACCGGCGTCCGTCGACCGCGGACGAAAGGGAAGGGTACTGCCTGGAAAGGCGCAAACCCGCCGAACGCCCGGTCTATTCGCCGCCTCCGTCCGTCGAAGAGACCCTTTTGCCGGCCCCCGTCTAGTCCCCCGTCTAGCCCGCCCCCTCTTTTTTTCATTGAGTTTCCGCCCCCGGCGCCGAACGCCGGAATGCTTCGGGCCGCGCTTCGCCAGGGTGGTTTTTGGCCGGGTTTTTCTTTGGCTTGGTGGCTGGACGGCCCATAATGAGCCCCGGGTTTGAGGAGACGGCAATGGCCGACGAAGACGACGAACTGGAAGAAGGCGGCGACGCCAAAACGCCTGACAAGCCGCCGCAATTCGACGACGACGAAGAGGGCGAGGAAGGCGAGGAGGGACCATCCAAGAAATTCAACAAGATCAAGCTTTTCATCATCCTCGGCGGGGTGGTTTTCTTTCTGTTGCTGATCGGCCTCAGCCTGTTTTTGTTTGGCATTCTCGACCCCTACCTGGGCCTCGATGAAGAGGACATCGACCAGGAGGAGGTCGTCATCCAGGGACAGGTCTTCTACAAGCTCCAGGACATCACGCTCAACCTCAACGAAGAGGGAAAGAAATCCCGGTTCCTGAAGGTCGGCCTGACCCTGGTTCTGATCAACGAGGGCGACGTGGCCGTGGTCGAGGCCCTGCGGCCCCGGATCGAGGACTACGTCGCCACCTATCTCAGGGAACTGAGGCCGGAGGAATTATCCGGATCGGCCAATTTTTACCGCATGCGCGAGAACCTGTTGCTCAGGGTGCGCGCCGCGGTGGCGCCGGTGCAGGTGACCAACGTGCTTTTCAACTCGGTATTGGTGCAATAAGGGGCGCGGTCGTTTCGGCGCCGGCGCGGCCCGCCCGCCCCTGTACCTGGGGCGAATCCCCGAAAAAACCGTTTTATCCTCGTTCTCCCCGTTATTCACAGGGGGGCCGATTGACGGAACTGGGGTATATTCGCCTCGATTGCTCGTTCTTTTATGAGCATGAATCCTCCCAAATCCCACTTCCCGCCGGACGCGGCGGGTTTTTTTTGCCGGCCGGCTTCACTGCGCCGGTTCGATGGATTCCTTATCCAGGCTGGCGTCCAATCCATCTTCCGGGGCCAATAGCTCGCCGGCCTTCTCCAGCGCGGCGCGGGCCTGCTGCGCCTCCTGTTGGCGCGCCCACATCTCGGCATAGACCCCGCCCCGGTCGAGCAGCGCCCCGTGGCTGCCGCGCTCGGCGATGCGGCCGTCCTTCAGCACCAGGATTTCGTCGGCGTCGATAATGGTCGACAGCCGATGGGCGATGGTCAGGGTCGTGCGCTCCGCCGACACCTCGCGCAGGCTTTTGAGGATTTCCTGCTCGGTGTGGCTATCGAGCGCCGACGTCGCCTCGTCGAAGACCAGGATCGACGGCCGTTTCAGGATCGTCCGGGCGATGGCGACGCGCTGTTTCTCGCCGCCGGAAAGCTTCAAGCCCCTCTCGCCGACGGTCGACGAATAGCCTTCGGGCAGGCTCATGACGAAATCGTGGATGCGCGCCAGGCGCGCCGCGTCCTCGATCTCGGAAGGCGTCGATCCGGGGGCGCCATAGGCGATGTTGTAGAAAATGGTGTCGTTGAACAGCACCGTGTCCTGGGGCACCATGCCGATGGCGGCGCGCAGGCTTTCCTGGGTGATGTCGCGGATGTCCTGGCCGTCGATGGTGATGCGGCCCCCGGTGACGTCGTAAAAGCGGAACAACAGGCGCGAGATGGTGGATTTACCGGCCCCCGACGGCCCGACGATGGCAAGCGTGCGGCCCGGCTCGACGGCAAACGAGACGCCTTCCAGAATCGGGCGGCGCTTATCGTAGGCGAAGGACACGTCCTCGAACACCACCCGGCCGCCGTTGACGGCCAGGGCCCCGGCCCCCGGGGCATCCTCGATCTCGGTGTTTTCGTCCAGCAATTCGAACATCGTCTCCATGTCGGTGAGCGAACGCTTGATCTCGCGGTAGACGAAGCCGAGGAAGTTCAAGGGCAGGAACAACTGGACCAGATAGGCATTCACCAGCACGAAATCGCCGATCGTCATGACCCCGCCGACGACGCCGTTGGCCGCCATCAGCATGACCATGGTGACCCCGGCGGCGATGATCGCCCCCTGGCCGATGTTGAGGTACGACAGGGTCGTCTTGCTTTTGACGGCGGCCTTCTCATAGCCCTTGAGCGCGGTGTCGAAGCGCCGGGCCTCGTGGTCCTCGTTGCCGAAGTACTTCACGGTCTCGAAATTCAACAGCGAATCGATGGCCCGGGTGTTGGCTTCCGAATCGGTCTCGTTCATGGTCCGGCGGTACTGGATCCGCCATTCGGTGATAAGCAGCGTCCAGGCGATGTAGACGGCCATGGTCAGGAAGGTCGCCAACGCGTACCAGACGCCGTAGAGCTTCCACATCACGGCGCACACCAGGACGATCTCGAGCAGCGTAGGCAGCACGTTGAACAGCATGAAGGTGAGCAGGAATTCGATGCCCTTGGTGCCGCGCTCGACGGCCCGTGATATACCGCCCGTCTTGCGGTCCATGTGGAAGCGCAGGCTAAGGCGATGCAGGTGCTGGAAGGTCCTGAGCCCGGCCAACCGGATCGACGAATGGATAAAGTCTTTGGGCTATTGCAAAACCGATGACGGCCACTTTGCGGCCGGCCCTGACATCCATTTGAGAGATATTTCGACCGTAGCGAATAAAATGCGTGTTATTTTGCGGGTATTCCGGCGTCCCACCACATATTGTTACATCGTCATTGGTTTCTTCGCCACGATACTCGGCTGTAAAACCGAATTGCCAAAGTTCAGCGCCGACAATATCGTCGCTGGTATACGCGCGAAAATTGCCGCCGTGAAGAGCCTGGGCAATTCGGGCGCAGTAGTGTTCCTCCGTTCCGGCTACCGTGACTGCTGTCGGCAGGTTGGCGGCCACTTCGATGGCGAAAGATGGACCGGTGACCACGGCCATGGGACGGTCGGCACCAATCAATTGCTTAGCTGCCTGGTGCAGAAAATGACCGCTGCCTGACTCCAGGCCTTTACAGGCCCATGAAATACCCTGGTCGGGCCTCAGCCAGGGTTCAATCTGACTGACAACTTCAACGAAGGCGTGACAGGGAACGACAATCAGGACCTCGTCGGTGGAACGCACGGCATTTTCCAGACTGGGTTCCAGCCCCAAGTCATCCGGAAACCGTATATCAGGCAGAAAGCGCTGATTGCATCCAGCCACTTTCATCGCCTCTACATGTTCAGGGTTTCTTGCCCAAAGCAATGTGCGAGTACCACCCCGGACCAATTGCATGGCCAGTGCTGTACCCCATGATCCCGCACCCAAAACGGCGATGCTGCCAACGCCACTATTGGGTACAGCAACTGGCGTATCAGCACTCATCTCGTTCCTAATTGTCTGTGGGGGCCTCCACTTCTACGGCTTCACCGCTGCCTTGGTCAACGACTGCCTCGCCGGATTGTTTAGCGGATTGTTCGCCAGATCGTTGTTGCTCCATTTCCTGCATGCGCTGGGCGTACAACTGCTCGAAGTTTACCGGCTGCAACATGAGTGGCGGAAACCCTCCGTCGGAAACCATATCTGAAATAACACTTCGTGCATACGGAAATAGGGTGCTGGGGCACATGGTATTCATCACCGCGTGAGCTGCCTGCTCAGTGAAGCCGCTCAGCATGAAAATTCCTGCCTGTGCCACTTCGACCAAGTATGCGGTCTTTTCATCAATCGTCGCGGTAACGGTAACGGTCAGCACCACTTCATGCAGGTTTTCACCGAGGTCCTCCACGCGCTGGGCCAGGCTCATCTTTACATCCGCCTGGCCTGTTTCCTGGAATATCTGTGGGGCATTCGGACATTCGAAAGATACGTCTTTCGCGTATAGCTTCTGGATCTGAAACTTTGCCGCGACAAGGTCGTCCGACGTCATTACCTTATTTTTATCTTCTGCCATAATTAAAACACTCTGCTTAAATTGGGCCACTCACTTCGATAAGTGGCAAAAGGGGAATTATCACACCTGGCCTGGCTCATGACTAGCCCACATATAATCTTCATGCTCCAAGGCCGTTGAGGGGCTGTTAACAATGCTTATTTCGTGGTCACCGGAAACTGGTCTTTGCGCCACTGGATCATTCCACCCTTCACGACGGCGACATTACTGGCGCCCATTTTCAACAAGCTAATCGCTGCTGGAACAGCAGTTGCACCGCTTTTACAGACCAGCAGCAGTTTCTTGTTCTTGAGCTTCAATATTTCTGCATCGGGTTTGGCCAAGCGAGAGGCCGGCAAATTACGCGCATGCACGATGTGCCCCTTGTTGAAATCAGCAGGCGCTGACACATCAATAACCACGGCATCGGGAGCGTTGATCCAGGGCACGGCTTGTGCCGGTGACAGCTCTTTCAACCCCCGTGTCATGCGCATTACCTCGGTATA
>JADFMB010000187.1 GCA_022564115.1 Pseudomonadota bacterium | reverse complement strand
TTCGAGGACCGCCGGCGGGCACTCGGCGGCGAAGGGGATGCCCCGCCGCCGGCCGAAGGCCCGAGCCTTCTGGGACTGGTCCGCGAACTCGCCCATCGCATGCTGTCCCATTGCAATTTCTGCCGCTGGGATTGCCGCGTCGACCGCACCCAAGGCGCCAAGCGGGGCACCTGCAAGCTCGACGCCGGCACCCGGGTCAGCACCTTTTTCCACCACCAGGGCGAGGAAATCGTCTACCGCGGCCGGCTCGGTTCCGGCACCATCTTCTTCACCTCGTGCAACATGCGCTGCGCCTTCTGCCAGAACGGCGACATCTCGACCGACAAGGACAACGGCATGACGGTGGACGCCGGAACGCTGGCGGCCATGGCCTGGATCCTCGGCCGCGAGGGCTGTCACAACATCAACTGGGTCGGCGGCGACCCGACCATCCACCTGCATACCATCGTCGACGCCGTTTCGATCCTCGGCGAGCCGGATTACCGCCCCGCCGAGGCGGCCCTGGCGGCGGCGTTCCGGGTCAAGGCCGACGGCCATTTCGATTTCCCGGGGGTGGCGGCCGGGGACCGCCCCTTCAACACGCCGATGCTGTGGAATTCGAACTTCATCATGTCCGCCGAAACCATGAAGATCCTGCGGCTGCTGATGGACGTGTGGCTGCCGGATTTCAAGTTCGGGCCCGGGCGCTGCGCCCTCGACCTGGCCCGCACCCCCTGGTATTGGCAAACGGTGACGGAAAACCTGCTGCGGCTGAAGGAATGGGGCGAGGATTTCACCATCCGCCATCTGGTGATGCCGAACCATGTCGAATGCTGCACCTTTCCGGTGCTCGACTGGATCGCCGAAAACATGCCCGATGCGGTTGTCAACATCATGGACCAGTTCCGCCCCGACACCTTCACCGACCCCCGAAGCCCCCTTTACCGCGAGCGCTACGCCGACCTCAGCCGCCGCCCGACGGTTGACGAAATCCGCGCCGCCTTCGCCCATGGCAAGGAGCGGGGCGTCCGTTTCGAGGCCATCACCTTCGAGAAAGATAGCCCGTGCCTCGGGCTTTAGGATGGCCATTGGCGAAACCTTGGTAAGGATTCCATGGCCCGGCTTGAAAGAGTGAAACCGGCCCCCGTTCCGGCCATTCATCCGCTGCCCGAATACGACGTTTCCGGCCAACGCGCCCAATGGTACCGGGAAATGAAGGATGCCCTGCAGGTGCCTTGGATGGGGGTGGTGACGATGGCGTATGCGCATTATCCGGCTTTTTTCCGGGAACTGTGGCGCGGCCTGAAGCCGCTGGTGACAAGCCGCCCCTTCGTCGACGAAGCGAAAGCCTTGCAGGCGCTGATCGAGGACCGGGTCGCCGAACTTTCCCCGCCGCCGATCACCGAACGGCTGGCCCAGATGGGCTACGGCGAACGCGAGATCGAAGCCATCATCCAGACCAACGAGGTGTTTTCCCACGGCAACCACCTCTATGCGCTGATCGCCACCATCGCCCGGTTGCTGATGGACGGCGGCGATATGGGCGGCGCGGCGGAAATGCCCCCGGCCTTCGACGGCCGCCACGCACCGGACGTTTCGGTGCCCTTCGTTTTGATGGAGGCCCACCACGCCGATGCGCCGACGCAGGAAACCTTCGACGACGTGAAAAAGGTCCTGGGCCTGCCTTTCGTCAACACCGATTACCGGGCCTTTGCCCGTTGGCCCAGTTACTGGGCGGCGGCCTGGGGGGATCTCCGCGAAGTCGCCGGCGGGCCACCGTACGAGGCCATCTGCCAGGCCTATCACGACCACCTGGCGGCGGCGGTCACCGACCGGCTGCCCAACCCGGGGGGCCTAAGTTCCGGGGCGCTCATAGGCGCCGCCGGGGAAGATGGCCCCGGGGAAGATGGCCCCGGGGAAGATGGCCCCGGGGAAGATGGCGTTGGCGAGGTGACGGAAATGTGCCGGCTTTTTCAATGGCTGCTGCCGGGGCTGGCGGTCAACGTCGCGTACCTGAAAACGCAGCTCAAGGGTTAACCCCGAAAGCCTTATAGACCATTATGTTTTGAAACTTTCCGACACATTTTGGCATTCGACTTTCGGGCGAATATGCATATCATGTTATTCAAATGAACCCGGCCCAGGCCCGGCCCTTGCCCGGCTCATGCCCGGCTCATGACTGTTGGTCCCGGGTGCCGACCGGAAAACGGCCCGGGAGCCCTGATGGCCTCGCGGGGCGTTGTGTGTGACAGGGGGAAGACGGGAAAAAATGGCGGACATCGACGGCGAATATCTGTTAGGGCTTGCCCGCGACAAATCAGGCGAACGGCGGCGGTTATTGGCCGAAACCATCTCCGATTTGTTTACCGGCAAGGAACGCGTGCTGTCGAAACGCGAACGCGAATTGATGTTCGACATCATGCGCAAGATGGTCCGCGACGCCGAAATGGCGATCAAGCGGATCATCTCCGAGCAATTGTCCCACCTTCCCGACGCGCCGCGCGATCTCGTCAAGCTGCTGGCCAATGACGAGGTCGAAGTCGCCTATTCCATCCTCCACGACAGCGCCGTGCTTGAGGACGAGGACCTGATCGAGGTCGTCCGCTACCGCACCCTGGAACATCAGCTCGCCATCGCCGTCCGCCAGTCGGTCTCGGAAGACGTTTCCGACGCCCTGGTGGAGACCGGCGTCGAGAGCGTCATCACGACGTTGCTGAAAAACTCCGGCGCCGGCATTTCGTTGGCGACCATGGAATTCCTGGTCGAGGAATCGAAACGCGTCGATGCCTTCCAGGAGCCGATCCTGCGCCGCGAGGACCTGGACCCGGTGCTGGCCAAACGCATGTACCTGTGGGTGTCGGCGGCGCTGAGGAAGTTCATCCTGGAAAATTTCAATTTGGACAAAACCGTGCTCGACGACATGCTGGAACGCTCGGCGCAAACCCAGGACATGGAAACGAAAAGCAAAACCGACGAACTGGCCCGGGAAGTCGAGAACGAGGGCCTGGGCCTCTCGAAAATGATGATCCGGGCGCTGAAGGACGGCGAGGTGTTCCTGTTCGAGGCCATGTTCCGCCGCCTGACCGGGCTTCGCAATGTTCTGGCCAAGCGCATTCTGTTCGAACCCGGCGGAGAGGGGCTGGCCATCGCCTGCAAGTCGGCGGGAATCGACAGCAAGGATTTTTCCACCATTTATTCCCTCAGCCGCATGTCGCAAACGGGCACCAAGACCATCGACAACGTGGAAACACAGCGCATCCTTGAATTTTACGAACGCATTTTGGAAAAGGACGCCAAGGAAGTGATCTCCCAGTGGCGGCGCGACGTCGATTACCTGAAGGCGATCCGGGAACTGGAACTGGGGCCATAACCATGGGTCCCTTGAAGAAAGTCCTGAACGCCATCATTCCCTCGGCAGCCCACGCCGGGACGAGCGATCTCTCCACCGGTCCCGCCGATGACGCGGCCCAGGCCCAACACCATGCGGGGGACCCGACGCGGCGCATGTTCGAGGATTCGGCCACCGGCATGGTGCTCGGCAGGCTGAGCGGGAGAATCGTCGAAGCCAACCCGGCCTTTTGCCGGATTCTCGGCTACACGGAAGCAGAACTGAAGGAATTCACCGTCTTCGACCTCAACCCACCCCGACGACTTGCCGGGGATGAAGGAACGGCGCAAGGCCCATATCGAGGATAACGTCGAGTCCTTCCCGCTGGAGAAACGCTACCTTCACAAGGACGGCCATGTGGTCTGGGTCGGGGGGACGGCCAGCATGGTTCGCAATACCAACGGTCAGCCGGCTTATGTCCTGGGGCAGCTCCAGGACATCACCGAGACGAAGAAGCTCGAGGAAGAGGCCCGGGCCGAACGGGAAAACTTCCGCCTGGCCATGGAAAGCATCGCCGACGGGGTGGTGCTTTTCGACAACGACGACAAGTTCGTCTTCTGCAACAGCGCCTACCGGAAAAACCTTGGGCCCGTCCAGGACTTGCTGGTTCCCGGAACAACCTTCGAAACCATCGTCCGCGCCGTCGCCGAAAAGGGCCTCGTCACCATCCCCAAGGGCGACCTGGAAGGCGTACGTCCGCCGGCGGATCGCCCGCCGCCAGGCGGCATAGGAACCGGGCGCCGACGTTTCGTGGAACCCATGGCCGGGGAGCGGTCGATCAAGGACCGCTCCCCTAACCGGAAATCAGGGTCTCCGGCCTCCACCACGCGCACCGACACGGCCATTTCATTTGTGTTGTCCATGGCGCGGCCCGTCGAATGGTGGCCACCTATTTATGAATAAAATTCATTAAACTTAGTAAAAATAACAATATTATCAAATTCCAGGCAATGGATTATATCTTCCGGTGTTAGTTTGAAGGGTCGGTCGTTGATCACCGGCCCCCCCTCCAACGATTTGATAAAAAAGGACCTTTAAAATGCCCAAGGGCACCAAAACCCTGTTGAAACCGGCCCGGCTCGGACCCAACACGCTCAAAAACCGGGTCGTCATGGCCCCCTTGACCCG
>JADFMB010000186.1 GCA_022564115.1 Pseudomonadota bacterium | reverse complement strand
GCGCTGAACATGGTGCACCAGATCGCTTCGGACCCGGAGATTGGACTGCCCATCTCGGGCATCGGGGGCATTCAGGCTTGGCAGGATGCCGTCGAGCATATGCTGCTCGGCGCCAGTGGCGTGCTGGCCACGGGCGGGATCCTGCTTGCGCTGTTGTGGCCCGCGCCGATGGCTGTCCTGACAGGCTTTGCGCTGATGGGCGTGGGCGCCGCCAACATGGTGCCCATCTTTTTCATTACCGCGTCGCGCCTGCCCGGTGTGCCGGCCGCCGAAGGCATTGCCGCGGCGGTGGTGTCGATGCCGTGCTGGGAACTGTTCGACCAACAGGACGAGGACTACCGGCAAGAGGTGCTGGGTCCGGTGGCCCCCCGCGTCGCCGTCGAAGCCGCCGTCCGCCAGGGGTGGGACCGTTACATCCGGTCTCACGGCGGTTTCGTCGGCATGACCGGCTTCGGCGCCTCGGCGCCGGCCGGCGATTTGTTCAAGCATTTCGGCATTACCGCCGACGCGGTCATCACAGAGGTAAGGAAAAGGCTGGCCTGAACGGGCCTGAATACAAACCAGGGGAGAGCCAGGGGAGAAGGTTGAAATGAATTTGGACCAATTGGCTAAAACGGCAAACGAAATGGTGGCCGACGACAGGGGACTGTTGGCGGCCGACGAAAGCACCGGCACCATCGGCAAGCGGCTGGATTCCATCGGCGTCGAGAACACCGAGGACAACCGCCGCGATTACCGTGAGTTTCTGTTCCGCGCCGAGGGCCTTGGAAAGTGCATCAGCGGCGCCATTCTTTACGACGAAACCCTGCGCCAGTCCGCCGCTGACGGCGCCTCCCTGGTTTCGATCCTGCAAGGGCAGGGCATCATCCCGGGCATCAAGGTGGACACCGGGGCCAAGGAATTGCCCGGTTCCGAAGGCGAGAAAATCACCGAGGGCCTGGACGGTCTTCCGGCCAGGGTCGAGGAATACGTCGGCCTGGGCGCCCGGTTCGCCAAATGGCGGGCCGTGATCACCATCGGCGACCACCTTCCGTCCCGCCATTGCATCCACACCAACGCCCACGCCTTGGCCCGTTATGCCAAAATCTGCCAGGAAGGCGGCCTGGTGCCGATCGTCGAACCCGAGGTGATGATGGACGGCGATCACGACATCGACCGCTGCGACCGGGTGACGACGCTGACCCTCAATACCGTTTTCGACGAGCTTTATGCCCAGGACGTCGCCCTCGAAGGCATGATCCTGAAACCCAACATGGTGATTTCCGGGTCCGACTGCAAAACCCAGGCCGGTGTCGACGAGGTCGCCGAACGCTCCGTTCAGTGCATGAAGCGCTGCGTGCCGGCGGCGGTGCCGGGGATCATGTTCCTTTCCGGCGGTCAAAGCGAGGAAGACGCGACGGCGCACCTCAACGCCATGAACGCCAAGTTCGCCCCGGCGCCCTGGAAGCTCAGCTATTCCTACGGCCGTGCCCTGCAGCAGAGTTGCCTGAAGGCCTGGCAGGGGGATGCCGGGAACGTTTCGGCGGCGCAGGCCGTCCTGCTTGAGCGCGCCCAGGCCAACAGCGCCGCCTGTGCCGGTTCCTACGCCAAGGCCGCGTGAGCGGGGAATTCAATGAAAATCAGGAGTACCATGGCCGACGCCCTTAAAATCGCCCCTTCCATCCTGTCGGCCGACTTCTCCAAGCTCGGCGACGAGGTCCGGGCCATCGACGAGGCCGGTTGCGATTACGTCCACATCGACGTCATGGACGGCCATTTCGTTCCCAACCTGACCTTCGGCCCGCCGGTGATCAAGAATATCCGGCCGGTGACGGAAAAAGTCTTCGACGTCCATTTGATGATTAATCCGGCGCAACCCCACCTCTCGGACTATGCCGAGGCCGGCGCCGACATCATCACCGTGCACGTCGAAGCCGACGCCGATCTCGAGCGCTCGTTGCAGATGATCCGCGGCCTGGGCAAGAAGGCCGGGGTGTCGCTGAAGCCGGCGACCCCTGAAACCGCCCTTGAGGCCGTCATCGACATGGTTGATCTGATCCTGGTGATGACGGTCGAACCCGGTTTTGGCGGCCAGAGCTTCATGGCCGACCAGGTCGAGAAGATCCGCCGCATCAAGGCCATGATCGGGGACCGCCCGATCGAGATCGAGGTCGACGGCGGCATCAATGCCGATAACGTCAAAACGGTGACCGAAGCGGGGGCCAACGTGGTGGTGGCTGGCAGCGCCGTTTTCAGCGGCGACGACTACGCCGCCGCCATCGGCGCCCTGCGCGACGCCGCCGGCTAGCCGGCCAACCCAAGGGTTTTTACACAAAACCCTTGATATATTTGGGTTATTTCGGTTATTACTTGATGAATATTTTCCTTGGGCCATAGTCTGACAACATAATCGACAAAAAGAATGGCTGATCGCACAGCTCGTCTTCAGAACTTTCAAAACCGGATTCGCGTCAACGGCATGACCGGCCTGAGAAGGGTCATGACGCTGGGAGCATGGCTGAATCTCTATTTCTTCTGGGAGAAAAAGTGGTTCTTCATCGCCATGATCGTCGGCGGCTTGATGCTGCAACTGCCGGTTCCGGATGGTTTGACCGGCGAAGGGTGGATCATCCTGACCATGTCGGTGGTGTCGGTCATTCTGTTCGTCACCGAGCCGGTGCCGCTGCCGACGGTGGCGTTGTTGATCATCATCGGCCAGGTGGTGCTGATGGGCCACGCATCATCGGATGTGGCGAAAAGTCTGATGAATGATTCGGTCCTGTTCATCGCCGGTTCGCTGATGTTGGCCGTCGCCGTGGTCAAGCAAAAGCTGGACAAACGCATCGCCTGGCTGATTGTCCGCATGACCGGAACCCGGACCTGGCGGGTTTGTTTTGGCATTACCGTGGTGTCGGGTCTGTTGGCGTCGTTCGTCGGCGAACACACCGTCGCCGCGATGATGCTCCCCGTAGGCATTACCCTGATTACGCTGACGTCCGACGACCCCAAGAAAGTTCGCAACCTAGCCGCCGTGCTGTTGTTTTCCATTGCCTACGGCGCCTCGGTGGCCGGTATCGGCACGCCGTCGGGTGGCGCCAGAAACGCCATTATGATCGGATACTGGAAGGAATTTTTCTATGATCCGGGCAATCCTGAAACCTACAAGTTTTTGGTCGGCTATGTGGACTGGATGATCCACGCCTACCCGATGTTCCTGATCCAGGTGCCGTTCGTGACCGCTATCCTGTTTTGGACCTTCCGGCCCGAATACCGCGATTTGTCCCGCGCCGTGGTCAAGCTGCGCAAGATGATCGAGGAAGAAGGCCCGATGAAGGCGGCCGATTGGATGTCGATCCTCATTTTCTTCCTGGTGTTGCTGGGCTGGATTTTGATTTCCGGCGAAATCGGCATGGGGACGGTCGCCGTCGCCGGCGCCGCCATGTTCCTGGTCGCCGGTCTGGTGCGTTGGGAAGACATCAACGGCGCCCGGGTAATTGTCGAGACGCAGATGAGGGACATAAAGGTGACACCGTCGGAGGGGACGCATTTTTTCCAGAATATCACAGCGTCGAAAGTGGGATACATCACGATCAGCAGCGAATCACGGGACAGCTTCGTCGATTGGGAGTGGCTAGAGGCACAGCCCGCCGTTGAGGAGCGGAAATATGTCCGCCACATCCGGTTTGAAGAGAATATGAGTATCATGATGGATGGACACCACAGCAACGCCGTGATACTCAAGCCCGGCGTCAATCTATCAAATGGATCGGACCCAGAATAACCATGCCTCAGAATTACCAACCAAAACCAGCAGATTTCGTGATTGAGACACTGGGGAAATGCACGATCGAATCGCCCCTGGCGCTGTCGTCTGTGCGAGGCTATGGACTCTCCAGTTTCGTCGCCGAAAAAATGTCGGTTCTTTACCATGTGACGGGTGAGTCGGACGAAGATTTCGACGTGGCCTGCCGGATGGAACGCGCTGGACCGCGCCAGCGGCTCTACTTTGACCCGGAAAAGACGCGGGCAGCCATTGTCACGTGCGGGGGGTTGTCGCCGGGACTGAACAACTTGATTCGGTCGCTCCTTCTCGAGCTACACCACAAGTACAGAATTCAGGCTGTCATAGGGTTCAAGTACGGGTTTCGCGGCATGAACCCGGAACACGGAAACGAGCCGGTGGTATTGTTGCCGGATCGCGTGCGCCGAATTCACAACGAAGGCGGCTCGGTGCTCGGTGTCTCCCGTGGGGCGGAGCGCGTCGAAGTGATCGTCGACCGTCTGCAGAGTATGTCGATCAACATCTTGTTTTGCGTTGGTGGGGACGGGACGCTCCGCGGCGCGCATGCCATCTGGGAGGAGATTGAACGCCGTGGAGCGAAGATCTCCATTGTGACGGTACCCAAGACGATCGACACCGACATCCCCTTCGTCTACTTCTTCAAGAACCTGGCTCCCGAGGACTTCCTACGGCTGTTGGTGCGCTCGCAGTGTCTGGTGTGCAACTCAAGCGTGGGGA
>JADFMB010000030.1 GCA_022564115.1 Pseudomonadota bacterium | reverse complement strand
TTGCAGCAGGACGTCGCCCAGCTCGTTGCCAAGATCGCCCCTGTCACCCGATTCGATGGCGGCCACGGACTCGTAGGCCTCCTCGATCAGAAACGGCCGCAAGGTCTCGTGCGTTTGCTCTCGGTCCCACGGGCAGCCGTCGGGTCCCCGCAACCTTTCAACCACGTTTCTGAACTCCTCGATTCCACGTGTTTCGGATTCTGGGGTGGGATCGGCGCGCAGGGTCAGCAGGTCTTGCACCTCGGCCAGCGAGAACCCCAACTCCTGGGCCTCGCGGATGAAGCGGATTTGGGCCAGGGTGTCGGGCGGGTAGTCGCGAAAGCCGCCCGAGGCGGGTTTAAGCGGCTGGGGGATCAGGCCCCGGCGTTCGTAGAAACGGATGGTCTCGACGCCGACGCCGGCCAGTTTCGCCGCCTTGCCGATGGTCGTCGCGGTGCTCCGGGTGGAGTTTTGGGAACGCATCATTCCGGTCCTTTCCTTTGACAGACTCAAGATACTACATGCCGTACCTTAGTACGGAGTCAAGGAAAAAAAATCGGGGCGGACATTTACATCCCCGTGTGTTCCCTCGCCGAAGAGGCTCCCTTGAGGTAAATTTAAAGGACGGGGAAATTTGGACGGACGTCCACATCTGGGGCGTTCGGTGCGACCGCCACGAGGGTGCGTGTGAGGTTCATTCATCGACGTCAAACAACGGAGGAGCGCTATGTCTACGTACGTCAGCCTCGTCAACTACACCGAGATGGGTATGCGCAAGATCAAGGACTCGCCCGACCGCCTGGAGGCGGTGAAAAAGCTGGCCAAGGACCTGGGCGGGGAGCTGACGCTGTTCTATCTATGCCTCGGGGCCTACGATATCGTCGTCGTCTACGACATGCCGGATAACGCCAAGGCGGCCACGTTTGCCCTTAGCCTCGGCGCCGTCGGCGCGGTTCGGACCACGACCATGGCCGCCTTCCCGGAGGCCGAATACAAAGATATCATCGGCGCCATAGCGGCCTGACAAGTGCCCCGCCGCCCATTGCGGGCGGCGGGGCGGGCCTAAAAATACTACACCCCGTCGACGACGATCATGTTGACGTTGGCGGACGCCTGGCGTAGCGCCTTCGGGCCTTGGTATTCGGCCGAGGCGTGCCAGGCCGTGGCCGTATCCCTGTCGGGGAATTTCAGGATCACCATCCGTGGCCACGGCCACTCGCCTTCCAGCACCTCCATGGCGCCGCCACGAACCAGGAACTCGCCGCCGTACTGCTCGAGGATCGGCGGCACCTGGGCGCGGTAGGTCTCGAAGGTCTCGGGGTCGGTGATTTCTATCTGGGCGACGACGTAGGCGGCCATGTTCGTTTCTCCCTTATGGCGCGGCACTCAAACGAAGTGTCCCTTCTTGACGTAATAGACGCATCCCTGTTCCGAGAACGGCTCGTGGACGCTGCCCGTCGGCTGGCGAAGCCAGGTGCCTTTAGGATAGCTCCCGCTCTCATCGGTGAGCGTGCCTTCGAGGACGAACAACTCGGTGCCGATTTCGTGGCGGTGGCGCGGTATCCGGGTCCCGGCCAGGATGCGCATCAGCATCACTGTCTCGTCGCCGAATTCGTGCAGCGGCTTGATGTCGACGCCGGACTCCGTGCCCGGTTGCCAGTCAAGGGCGTCGGTGTCGAGGACCACCTTCTTCTGGTCGGCGGGGTCCATCTGCATCAGCTTGACCAGGATTTCGCACCCCTCCTCGCTCCAGGCCGAATGGCTGGTGCCGACGGGGTGGCGGACGTAAGTGCCGGCCGGGTAATCGCCGTCTTCGTCGTTGAAGACGCCGTCGAGGACCAGAAACTCCTCGCCGCCGCCGTGGGTGTGCTCGGGGAACCGGGCGCCGGGCTCGAAGCGCACCACGGTGGTGCAGCGCGCCACCTCCTCGCCGTCGCGGTCGAGCATGCGGCGCAGCACGCCCGGCTCCGGCGACGGCTGCCATTCCATGTCCGGGGTGTGGACCTCGGCCCGTTTCGAGAGATCGGCGTTGATCTTCATTGCTTGTCCGCGAACAGCCGCGCCATCAGGCCGTCGGCCTGGCCGAGCCGGCGCGAGAGAAACGCCCGCGTCCTCTCCTGGTTTTTTGTGTCGTCCCGGCACCATACCGCAAGGGTGGCCACAAACAACGCCGTCAGGCCGGTTTCCTCGATCTGCTTGCGCCGTCCCCCGGCGTCGAGCCCGGCCAGGTCGCGCAGCCACTGGATCAGCCGCGACAGGTTGAACACCATCGGCACGGTGTGGTGCGGGTGGAAGACCCACAGCTTCGCCGATAGCATCTCCGCCGTCACCCGGCGGTGGGGGGCCAGGGCGTCGAACCAGCGCCGCATCAGGATTTCCAGCCGCTCGGCCGGGGAACGGCGGGAAAAGCCCTTAGGGACCGGCGCCAACATGGCGTCGAGTCCGACCCGGAACCAGGCGTTTGCGATGGCGTCGGTGTCCCGGTAATGGCGGCGCAGTTCCAACACCGGCACCTTGGCCCGGGCGGCGACGGCGCTCAAACCGGCGGACGCCCAGCCTTTCTCCTCGGCGATGGCGAGGGCGGCCTTGAGGATGCGGTCTTGGACGCCGGTTTTCGCTTTCGTGGCCACGGGAACCCTCCTAAAAAAAACCTACGGCCCGTTATAGACGACTTTCCCCAGGGCGGAAGTGTCGTAGCCGGCCATATCGGCGGCGCGGGCCTTGAAGGCGTCGGTACGGGCGAACGCCAGCAGCTTCTGCACCGGTTCCTCGAAATAGTCACGCCGTCGCACCAGCAGGTCATAGCGTTCCCGGTGCAGGCTCAGGAAATCGAGCTTGAAGGCATGCGCCGCCGAGGCGACGGCGAGCCCGGCGTCGGCCTTGCCTTCCGAAACGTGGCGGCCAAGGTCGGTTTCGCCGCAGGCCGGGGGCTCCAGGATCTCCAGCTCCGCCGCTTTCATTCCCGCCTCGGCCAGCAGGTGATCGAAAAGGATCTGGCTGCCGGCTTCCGCCTGACGGGCGATGACGCGGGCCTTCTTCGCCTTCAGGTCCTTGATCGAGGCAATGCCGAGCGGGTTGCCGGCCGCCAGCACCAGCCCTTGGTCGCGCCACGCCCATTCGATCAGCACCACGTCCAGCCCCTGGCAGGTGCGTTCCACCGCGGCCCGGTTGTAGCCGCCGCTTTCTGGGTCGTACACGTGCAGCCCGCAGATCACCGCTTCCCCCGCCGCCAGCCGCTCCAGCCCGTCGAGGCTGCCGCCCGGCATCAACGCCAGCCCGCAGCCGGATTCATTCAGGCTCCATTCAAGAAGCGGGTCGTGGCTGCCGGCCGAGACCGGCGGCGGCGAAGGCATGGCCCGGTCCGAGAATTCGGTGCCGTCGGCCACCCATTGGTCGATCAAGTGCTTCGGGAACAGCCACTTGCCGGTGACCCGGGTGCTGGGGATGCGTTTCCGGCGCAACAGGTCATAGACCTTGCGTTCCTTGATGCGCAGGTATTCGGCGACCTCGCGGGTGGTCATCAATGGGATCAACGAACGTCCCCTTTCCTGTATAATCCTGCATTATACGGTGTTTTTTTCCCCGGTCTGCTCTCATTAGACAAATTTATTGCGGGACAAACGGCTCCCGGTACCCTAAATAAAGTCCGGGTATGAATAACAGTCGGCCCGGGGTGGCGCATGGCCCCCGGCGCCTGGGAACGGCGGTCCAACCACTGCCTTCCCCTGGGAGGAAGTCTTCTCGATGAAGCTAAACGGCAAAGAAGTCCTTGTATGCAACTGCGAGGGTACGATGACCATTGACGGCAAGGCACTGGCCAAGGCCTGCCAGGGCGGAAAGTCCGCCAAGAAAGGCGAAGAACTCAACGTCGCCAGCCACCTCTGCCGCACCCAGATCGAGGAATTCCAGCGCCTCGCCGGCCAGGGCTCGGAGCTTCTCGTCGCCTGCACTCAGGAAGCGCCCCTGTTCCTGGAGACCCTGGATGAAATGGGTGAAGACGCCCCGGCCGCCCAATTCCTCAACATCCGCGAGAAGGCCGGCTGGTCCAAGGACGCCAGCGGAAAATCGCCCCGGAAAACCGATATGACGGCGAAGATGGCGGCGCTCCTGGCCGAGGCCGCCCTCGACCTCGAGGCGGCGACCTCGGTGACCATGGTCTCGGGCGGCGTGCTGCTGGTGATCGGCAACGACGACCGGGCCCTGGAGGCGGCGAAGAAGGTCGCCTCGCGGCTCGACGTCACGGTGATCCTGGAGCCCGGCTCGGACGTCCAGCCGCCGGCGTTGATGGACGTGCCGGTGTTCACCGGCCGGGTGACCCAGGCCGAGGGGCATCTCGGCCAGTTCCAGGTCACCATCGAGGCGTTCCAGGCGGCCTCGGCATCGTCCCGCGAAACCCTCAATTTCGACGGCACCGGCGAAACCGGCTCCTCGGTCTGCGATTTGATCCTCGACCTGCGCGGCGGTACGCCGCTGTTCACGGCGCCGGAAAAGCGCGACGGCTATTTCAACCCCGACCCCGGCAACCCGGCCCTCATCGGCGACGCGCTGCTAGCGCTCACCGACATGGTCGGCGAGTTCGACAAGCCCCGCTACATTGACTACGACGAAAGCATCTGCGCGCATTCCAGCGCCGGCATCATCGGGTGCACGCGCTGCATCGACAACTGCCCGACCGGCGCCATCACCCCCGATACGGTCAACGACCGGGTTTCCCTAGACCCCTATATCTGCGCCGGCTGCGGCACCTGCGCCAGCGTCTGCCCGACCGGCGCCGCCAAATATACGCTGCCGGCCGGCGACGGGCTTTATCAACGCCTGAGGACGGTGCTGCGCACCTACATCGCCGCCGGCGGCAAGAAAGCCAAGCCCCCGCAGATTCTGGTCCATGACCAGGGTTTCGGATCCGAGATGATCGACGCCATGGCCAGGGGAGGCGGCGGCCTGCCGGCCAACGTGCTGCCGTTCGCGCTTAACCAGGTCACCCAGGTGGGCCTCGATTTCCTGCTTTCGGCCTCGGCCTACGGCGCCGAACGGGTGCTGGTTTTGGTCGGCCCGGCGCAGGCCGACGAGAAGGCCGGGCTGGAGTCCGAAATGGCGCTGGCCGAGGCGGTGCTCGACGGCCTCGGCTACGGCAAGGAAAGGTTCGCCATCGTCGACGACACCGACCCGGCGGCCCTCGAGGACCGGCTCTATGGCCTAGACGCGCTCGCCCCCCTGCCCAACGCCTCTTTCTTAGGCCTCGGGCGCAAGCGCTCGGTGATGAGCCTGGCCCTGGCGGAACTGCACAAGGCCGCCCCCAACAAGGTCGATACCCTGGACCTGCCCGAAGGCGCGCCCTTCGGCACCCTCGAGGTCAACGTCGAGGGTTGCACGTTGTGTCTCGCGTGCGTCGGCGCGTGCCCCACCGGGGCCTTGAATGACAACGAGGACAAGCCGCAGCTCAGCTTCGCCGAGGAGGCCTGCGTGCAATGCGGCCTGTGCAAGAACACGTGCCCGGAAAAGGTCATCGCCCTCGTCCCCCGGCTCAGTTTCCTGGAAGCGGCGCGCTCCCATCAGGTGATCAAGGAGGAGGAGCCGTTCGAGTGCATCCGCTGCGGCAAGCCCTTCGGCGCCCGATCGACCATCGAGACCATGCTCAAGAAGCTCGAAGGCCACCCCATGTTCCAGGAAAAGGGCGGCACCGAGCGGTTGAAGATGTGCGACGATTGCCGGGTCATCGCCTTGGCCGAAGAGGACGAACACCCGCTCGCCGGCGCCGCCCGGCCGAAGATCCGGACCACCGACGATTACCTGCGCGAACGCGAGGAACTGCGCCAGATGGCGGCCAAGGACATGAAGGAAAAGGGCCTGGCGCCCCCCGATGGCGACGGTAACGACGACGGCGGCGGCGACGGCGAAGGAGACGGCGGATGAGCGGCGCGAAAACCCGTACCGAAATTAGGGGCGACAACGGGGAGTCCGGCGTCTACATTACCCCCAACGAACAAACACTTCCAAAAGGTGGGGACGGGCGGCAAGCCCGGACCGAAACAAAAACGTGGCGAGGATTCCAATGATCGACCCCTTCGGGCGCGAGGTAAGTTATCTCAGGGTTTCGGTGACCGACCGTTGCGATTTCCGCTGCGTCTACTGCATGTCGGAAAACATGACCTTCCTGCCCAAGGCCGACGTGCTGAGCCTGGAGGAACTCGACCGGCTGTGTTCCGCCTTCGTCCGCAAGGGGGTGAAAAAACTGCGCATCACCGGCGGCGAGCCCCTGGTCCGCCGCAACATCATGAGCCTGTTCCGCAACCTGTCCCGGCTCCTGAAAAGTGGCGATTTGAAGGAGTTGACCCTGACCACCAACGGCAGCCAATTGCCGAAATACGCCTCCGAGCTGGTCGATTGCGGGGTCAAGCGCATCAACGTGTCCATGGACAGCCTGGATGCCGACAAATTCCACGAACTCACCCGCTGGGGCGATCTGGGCAAGGTGCAGAAAGGCATCCGCGCCGCCCGCGACGCCGGGCTGGCGATCAAGATCAACGTCGTCGCGCTGCGCAACTTCAACGACGACGAGATCGAGCCGCTGATCCGCTGGTGCGGCGACATGGGCTATGACATGACCCTGATCGAGACCATGCCGCTGGGCGACATCGGCGACAGGGTGGAACAATACCTGCCGTTGTCCGAGGTCCGCGAACGCCTGGAAGAAACCTTCACCTTCACCGACCTCGACTACAAGTCCGGCGGCCCGGCGCGTTATGTCGAGGTCAAGGAGACCGGGCGCAAGCTCGGCTTCATCACCCCGTTGACCCACAATTTCTGCGAGGGCTGCAACCGGGTGCGGCTGACCTGCACCGGCACCCTCTATATGTGCCTGGGCCAGGACGACGCCGCCGACCTGCGGAAGCCTCTTAGGGCGTCGGAGGCCGACCAGGTGCTGGACGCCGCAATCGACGAGGCCATCTCCCGCAAGCCCAAGGGCCACGACTTCGTCATCGACCGCGACCACAGCGGCCCGGCGCTGGCCCGCCACATGAACGTCACCGGCGGCTAAATTTTACACTCATAAACCGGGGGTCCTCCCGCGGCCACGTCGCGGAGCCGGCAAGCAATTAGGGCATTTCCGGTTCACGCAGGTTCACCGGAAATGCCCTAACTCATTGATTTTACGCAAATACGTCGTCGCAAACGGTTCCGTTTGCTCGGGATTTGCTCTAGAAATTCCCTACCGCTTGGCTATGCGCCACACCCCATCGGCGCCATCTCCGTTGGTGTCGCCGGGTTTCGTGTCATTGACATATCCGTATAACGGCTTGCCACGGTAGGCCCACTGCTTCGAACCATCGTCACGGGTGATGATGGCAAACCCATCCTGGGGCTTCGCCGTACCGGCGGCGATCACCGGCGGCCAGAATACCGCGCACAGGCCGGTGCAATTTGATTTTCCGGCCTCATCCTTGTCGTACGTATAGAGGGTCATGCCCTTTCCATCGGTGAAAACCTCACCTTGCGCGGTCTGGCGTGTCGTCCCCGGCCCCCCGGCGCCCATCGACGTCGGCGCCGCGCAGGCGGCAAGAACACCGGCCACGACAAACGCGGAGACCAAATATAAGAACTTATCCATGTTCCGTTTCCACTTTCAGGCAACCTCTGGAACAGAGGTCATCCTATCTTCTTAGCCCGGTCACGGATAGACGGCCCGCGGTAACTAAATCCAGCCGGCGCAAGGCGCGAAAAGAAGCCGGCCCACGGAGAATCCATTTGCGGGCCGGTTGAATTCTTTCGCGCGAAGCGTAATTCCTTCTTTTTCTCCGTGATCTCCGTGATCTCCATGGTTGATAAACGAAAATTGATCGCGCGCCCGGCGCCGGGCCTTTATGCTCGGCCGATGCGTTTTTTCGTTCTCCTTGTCCCTGCATTGCTGCTCATCGCCCCCCCGGTGCAGGCGGAAACCATTTTCCGCGCCACCTGCGGCAGCCTCAAGGGCCACCGGGTCGACATGGACCCGAACGGCAAATCGAAAACCGAGGACTGGAAACCGGAGCTCTACCCCGCCGGCCCGCCGCCGAACGGCACCGGCACGCTGACGTTCGTTTCGGACGCCACCGACACCAACCACCTGCGGGTCAAATGGTCCGGCGACGAACAGTTGCTTCCCATCGTGTTCAAGAGCGAGACCCAGATTTCCGTCGCCGACGTCGATGAATTCGGGGTCTGGATCTTTTCCCTCTACTACCGCGCCGGCAAGGTCATCGTCACCCGCCAGACCACCAACCCCGGCCCCGGCGCCGTCGGCGCGCTGCTGACCGCCGATTGCGAGTTTGAGGAGAGGTAGGGAGTGTCTCAGTTTGAAATCTGACGGGGTAGACTCCATCCCGCATTTGGCAGGTCGTTCCCGTATGCTTAGCCGAAGGTATTAGGAGGCCCAGGACATGAGCGAGCACAAGTTCAAGGACTTTCTGCGGTCGCGTCAGTGGAACGAGAACCAAAGCAAATATTTTGTGAATGATGCCCTAGATGATTCCACCCTACCGGACGCTAAATCATGGAAAGAGCTACAGGACTATCTAGAGGGCAATAAAGCTGACCCTAAGACGATCGAGGAAGCCGAATATATCTTTTTTGAACTCTACTTGGCGGGTCAGTAAGCCGCTTCTATTCGACCACGCCCACTGGATCGCCGGTACGGTCTCACTTTAAATTTTTCTTGTAAGGCCCACGTTTCCGGGGCTTTGGGCGCGCTGCTGACCGCCGATTGCGAGTTCCTGGGGAAGTAGGGTTTCGAAAACCGCGGGGATTCGGGCGAACGCCTATTGGAAATAGAGGATTTGAATAACCGAATAGGCCATATTTTCGTCCTGTCCCGTCGACTCCATGATCAACTTCATGGTCTCCTTCAATGATTTCTCATCCAGGGTACGCTTGATCTTCTTGACCAGCGCCGGATCAAGGGTGGCGATGAAGGATCGGGCCTTTTTTTCCAATTTGAGTTCGTTGGCGATCTTGACAAAGTTTTCAGGCGTCGGACACGGATAGGTGAGGAACAATTTCCCCTTTTTCTTGACGAAAAACTGTTCGTTGGATTCACCGCGTTCGATTATCGCCGCGCCGGGTTTTCTTGGCGGGTCCTTGTTGGTAACGATCTCCCGGAAGCGCTCACCCAGGGCGAGGGCTTCCCGGTCCGTTTCCTTGGCGACCGCCGCGCCGGGAATAAGGATAAGACCAAGCGCCGCCAATACAAAAAACAAAACACCCGGAGTCTTGATCTTCGGATCAATGCTTGAGGAGAACATGATAATCGGCCTTTTTACTGACAACCCCCCCTGCATAACCGGCTAATCGCGCCCGAAACCGCCGGTGGAAGAAACACGCGGCGACCCTCCCGATTTGTTCATCAGGCAGGCTGGGCTTCAACGGCCTCGGTTATTAGCGGACGATAAAAAAAGGCCCCCTTGACACCCCCCGGAACAGGCATATGTCCATGGTCTGTTCTTTGACATGGTGAATAAGATTTAACAGCCCGGTCCGGGAAACGATGACGGTTGCCTGCTCTCCGTCCCGCGGCCCAAAGCCTTCCGGCGACGGGCCGTACCCCTTCGGCCTGCCCTCCGTACGACTTCGGGAGGCGGGGAGGCGAGCGACGGTTAGGCGGGCCCCCGGGACCCAAAGGTAGACACATGCGGACAAAGGCGGACAAATGTGGACAAATGCGGACATTCCGACCAGGATTCGGGCCCGGAATCTGGTGAATATTCCATTGATATCAAAACGTTAACGGAAATTCCCCGGCCCAAGGCCGTCGCATCCGCCGAAATCCCCCCGCCCTCCTCCGCCCCATATCCCGCCCGGGGGGCCCGGAAAGCCAACTTGGCCTTGCGTCGGCGGTGAAAACCGGGCAAACCGGGCGCTCTCATAAGGAGCGCTCTGTTAAGGAAATGAGGCCGACCAGGAGATGAAGTTCGACACCCTCGCCATCGCCGCCGCCGCCGGCCCGGAAGCCCAAGCGGCGCTGAAAAGCCTGTCCGAGCGCTACGACACGGTGGCCATCGAAGACGCCGACGTGGTCGTCGCCTTGGGCGGCGACGGCTTCATGCTCCAGAGCCTGCATGCCTCCATGGAGCTGGGCCAGCCGATCTACGGCATGAACCGGGGCTCGGTCGGGTTCCTGATGAACGCTTATGAGGAAGACGGCCTTCCGGAGCGCCTCGAGGAAGCCGAGCCGGCGAAGATCCGCCCGCTGGCGATGACCGCCACCGACACCCAAGGCCAGGAGCACAAGGCCCTGGCCATCAACGAGGTGTCGCTGATCCGCAAGACTCGGCAGGCGGCGAAGCTCCGCATCGAGGTCGACGGCGTCGAGCGCATGGCTGAACTGGTCTGCGACGGCGCCCTGGTGGCGACGGCGGCGGGGTCCACGGCCTACAACGTTTCGGCCCATGGCCCGATCATCCCCATCGGCGCCGGGCTTTTGGCGTTGACGCCGATCAACGCCTTCCGGCCCCGGCGCTGGAGGGGGGCGCTGTTGCCGGAGACGGCCCGGGTGGTCTTCGACGTCATCGACCCGGACGTGCGCTCGGTCAGCGCCAGCGCCGATTTCACCGAGGTCCAAGACGTCATCCGCGTCGCCGTCCGCCAGGACCCGGACGCCTGCGTCACCTTGCTGTTCGACCCGGAACACGACCTCGAGGAACGGATCATCAAGGAACAGTTCCTTCCTTGAACGTCCCTCGCCTAACCTTGATCGCCGGCATACTCGGCACCCTGGCCTTCGGGGCCGCCGGCGGTGCCGTGTTCGACTGGCTGACGGTGCCCTTGGGGTGGCTGATCGGGGCCATGGTCGTCACCACCATCGCGGCGCTGAGCGGCGCGCCGTTGAAGGGGCCGGGGCGGCTGCGCAACGTCATGATCGGGGTGCTCGGCATCATGCTCGGCAGCGCCTTCACCCCCGACGCGCTCGACAACCTGGGGCAATGGCTGGGCAGCCTGTCGGTGCTGCTGGCGTTCATCGTCGCCGTGACCACGGTGGTGGCGTTGTACCTGGTCCGGATCGGCGGCTACGACCCCATCTCGGCGTTCTTCTCGGCCTCGCCGGGGGGGCTGGCGACGATGGTGGTGATGGGCGGCGAAATGGGCGGCGACGAACGCTCGATCGCCCTCACCCATTCCATCCGCGTCATGCTGACGGTGCTGGTGATCCCGTTCTGGTTCCGCTTTTTCCACGGCTACGAGCCCGGGGGACTGGCCGCCGTGTTCGGCGGCATCGGCGACATCGGCGGCCGCGATTTGATGATTTTGCTGCTCTGCGGGCTGGGTTATCCGCTGGCCCGGCTGCTCAGGCTGCCGGCGGCGCCGATGCTGGGGCCGATGGCGCTCAGCGTCGCCGTTCACCTGAGCGGCGTCACCGAAGCCAAGCCGCCGGCCGAGATCGTCACCCTGGCGCAGGTGGTGATCGGCACCTCGATCGGCTGCCGGTTCGTCAACATCCCGGTGATGCGGGTGCTGAAGGTGCTGGTGGTCAGCGCCGGGGCGACGTTTTTCATGCTCGCCCTGGCGGCGATAGCGGCCCTGGGATTGGAAGCCGCGACCGGCCTGCCGTTCGCGGCCCTGTGGCTGGCGTTCGCGCCCGGCGGGCTGGCCGAGATGACGTTGATCAGCCTCGCCATGGGCATCGATACGGCATTCGTGTCCACCCATCACCTGCTTCGGGTGGTGTTCATGGTGACGGCGGCGCCTTTGGTGTTCGCGCTGATCAGGAAACGGCTTAACTAGAGCAAATCCCGAGCAAACGGAACCGTTTTCGACGACGTATTTGCGTAAAATCAATGAGTTAGGGCATTTTCGGTGAACCAGCGTGAACCGGAAATGCCCTAAGAGGGCCTGCTCCCACCGCCTCGGCGACATTGGCGAAGTCGTCCCGTTCCAGCAGCGCCGCCAGGTCGCGGTTGATGGCGTCGGCCAGCCCCGGCCCTTCGAACACCAGCGCCGTATAGAGCTGCACCAGCGACGCCCCGGCGCGGATCTTGGCGTAGGCGTCGGCCCCCGTGGCGACGCCGCCGACGCCGATCAGCGGCAGCCTGCCTTCGGTGAGTCGGTGGAAATCGGCCAGCACTTGCGTCGACGGATCGAACAGGGGCCTGCCGCTGAGTCCCCCGGCCTCGCCGCGCCGGCGATCGGTGAGGGTGTCCGGCCTCTCGAGGGTGGTGTTGGTGGCGATGATCCCGCCGATGCCTTTTTCCATCGCCACCTCGGCGATGTCTCGCTTGTCGTCCTCGGTCAGGTCCGGCGCCACCTTGAGCAACAGCGGCGGCGGGTTTTCCAGGGCGGCGTCGGCCAAGGCGCCCTGGACGGCTCGCAGAAGGTCCGCAAGCGCGTCCCGGCTTTGCAGCGCCCTGAGCCCCGGCGTGTTGGGCGAGGATACGTTGACGACCAGGTAATCGGCGGTGCCGGCGAAGACGCGGACGCCGGTGGCGTAATCGCCGGCGGCGTCGGTGCTGTCGGCGTTTTGGCCCAGGTTGACGCCGACGGGTCCGGGCCGGGGGCGCCCGGGACGGTTTCGGTGCCGGGTCAGAAGGTTGCCGAGAACCGCCTCGTGGCCGGCGCTGTTGAAACCGAGGCGGTTGATGATGGCGCCGTCACGGGTGAGCCGGAACAATCGCGGCCTGGGGTTTCCCGGTTGCGCCTTCGGCGTCACCGTGCCCGCCTCGACGAAGCCGAAGCCTTGGGCCAGCATGGCGTCCACGGCCTCGGCGTCCTTGTCGAAACCGGCGGCGAGGCCGACCGGGTTGGCGAATTCCAGCCCCCACAAGGTCTGCCGGAGCCTGGGGTCCTCGAAGGACGGAGGCACCGGCACCAAGCCGCGTTTGAGGGCGCCGAGGGCGAGGCTGTGGGCGGTTTCGGGATCGAGACAGCGGAGCGCCGGGCCGATGAGGTCGTAAAAGCCGGTCATCCGGCCGGGTCCCCCGGGGCAGGGAAGCCGGGGGGAAATATATGGCGGCCATCCGGCCCCAGCGGCAGGTCCTCGGCCGCCGACACCGCCGTCACCGGCAGCGGCCCGTGGAGATGGGGGAACAGGTCGCCGCCTCTGGCTTCCTCCCACTTCAACGCCTCGCCCAGGGGCGCCGGATCGACGCTCAGCAGCACCAGCCCCGTTTGCCCGGCCCGGTGCTTGGCGGCGCTGGCGGCGACCTGCGCCTTGGTCGAAAAATGGATGAAGCCGTCGGCGGCATCCTGGGACGAACCGTAGTAGACCCCTTCGGCCTCGGCGGCCTGCCATTCCTCGGACGTGCACATGTGATAGATGGCCCGGTGATAGATAGGTGGGGCGGGGTCTACCATTCCATCTTCTCCGGGCCCTCGATGATCAACTCGTCGCCTTCGGCCACGGTGATCGCCTCGCCGTCGGGGTCATCGGCGCTTTCCCTGGGCGTCGCGGTTTCGGACCAGCCGTCGGCCCCGGGGGCATAATCGCCGCCCTGGCCGGCGCCGAAGACGAAGACATCGCCCTCCTCTTCCTCGGCCCGGGTTTCCGGGGGGGTCTCCTGGGGGGTTTTCGGGGGAGCCTCGGGAACCGGGTCCGGGACGGCGGGTTCCTCAATTTCGGGGGCTTCCGGAGCCTCGGCCCCGGCATCGGTATCGGCATCGGTGTCGACGGTGGCCAGGCTTTCCGGTCCCTCGGCCTCGGCCGGGATGGCGTCCAGGTCGAGGGCGGAATCGACGTCCCCGGAACCCTTCGGGGAAGCCGGTTCCTCGGCCGCGGGATCGATGAGGGGCGGGGCGGGCATCGGCGCCGGTTCGGGTTCGGGAACGGGTTCAGGAACGGGCGCGCCGGCGCCGGCATCGTCCATGCCGGCCCCCGGGCTGGGCATGCCGGCCCCCGGACTTGGCATGGCGTCGACGGTAGCCAGGCTTTCCGGCCCGTCCGCCTCGGCCGGGATGGCGCCGAGGTCGAGGGCGGAGTCCATATCGGCCGGGGTCTTGCCGGTCATCACGCCGTCGATGCCGAAATGGCCGAGGTCGCGGACCTCGGCGGCGCCGAGCTGGCCGGCGTAGATGGCGATGTCATCCAGCTCGCCGTGGAAGAAATCGCCCAGGGACCGGGTTTCGCCCTCGGGGGCCGCGGTTTCGGCGGCGCCGAAGAACCACGGCGCCGGGTTGTCCGTCAGGCCGCCGGCAAAGTCGTCCGAGGCGATCGACTGGCCGTTCAGGTAGGTCTTCATGCCGGCCGGGCCCCAGGTGACGGTCGCCTGGTTCCATTCGTTGGCCCCGAAAGGCCCGGCGTCGATTTTCCGGGGGCCTTCCGGCGACGGCATCGCGAACGCCAGCCGGCCGTTGTCGAGGCGGAGCGCGAAGTCCCCCGCCCCCTTGGCGGCCAGGGTCCCGCCGCCGGTGGCATAGGCGTTGAACCACACCGTCAACGCGCCGCCGGCCGGGGCCAGGGCTTCGGCGGTGGGGATTTCGATGCAGTCGTCGACGCCGTCGAAGACGGCGACGGCATCGAAGGAGCCGGGGGAACCGGGGGCGTCTTCGTCCCCGGCGCCATGGGTCAGGCCGTGGTGTCCGCCGATTTCGTCGGCGGCCCGGCCGGGAGCGGTTTCGTCGAGCTTCCAATAGGCGGCCGGCGCCGGGCCGGGCCCGGGGGCGGATTCGGGGGTGGATTCGTCTTCGATTTCGGGGCCCGCGGCCGGTTCACCGGGACCGGTTTCGGGGGCAGGCGCGGGGACAGGCTCGGGGGCAGGCGCCGGGCCGGGCTCGGGGACAGGCCCGGGTTCCAGCGGGATGTCCGGCGTTGCCGAAAGGGAGCCGTCCACCGTCACCACCAGGCTTCCCGAGGTGACCACCTCGCCGGCCCGGGTGACGGCAATGCCGAGGATGAAATCGCCGTCGCCATCGGCGGGCGGGCGCAGGCCGGTATCGATTTCGAGGGCGAAGGCCAGGGGCTCGCCGCTGGGTTCCGGGGGCGGTTCCGGGGACGGTTCCGGGGCCTGATCGGGGGCTTGGTCCGGGGGCGGCGGCGAGGCTTCCGCTTCCGGCTCGGGGGCCGGTTCCGGGGTCGGTTCCGGGGCCTGTTCGGGGGCCTGGTCCGGGGGCGGCGGCGGGGCTTCGACGCCCACGGGCATCACGGAAATTCCGAAAGCCGTGGTGGTCGGGGTCGCCGCATCGCCGGATTTCGAGAGCGCGCTGACGACCAGGTTGATTTCACCGGTCCATCCCGGCGGCGGCGTTATGGCCAGGCCGTCTAAGTCGTCTACGGCCAAGGACCAGGTGCCGTCGCCGTTGTCGGCGCCGGCGGAAAGCACCGCCCCCGGGGGCACGTTGCCGAGGGTGACGGCCGACACTTCCAGGCCGGCCCTGTCGGTCAGCGTTTCCTTGATGTCCAGCGCCAGGGCGCTGTCCGGAGTTGTCGGATCGTCGGCCATACCGACCGTCCCTCTAAATTGCCCGCGTTGCCGATTATCGCTCCCTGGCTGGCCCTGTCATGTCATTTCGCCGTTTTCTTCATTTAGGATCAACCCCTTGCTTTTATTTCCGCCGGCCCCACACACAAGGATGTTGGCCTTCGGGGCGGTGGGGGCGTTACACTGTTTTTTTTACGTTTGGTTTCCAGACATGCCCGAACACGCCGCCGTGCTTTTTGCCAACGATGCCTTTTACCTGGCCTTCTCCAACCGGGACGTGGACGCCATGGACGCCATCTGGGCCCGGGAAACGCCGGTCACCTGCATCCATCCCGGCTGGGACCCGCTGTCGGACCGCGACGAGGTCATGGAAAGCTGGGAGGATATCCTGACCAGCCCGACGGCCACCCACATCACCTGCAAGAACCCGACGGTGCGGGTGTTCGATGAATTCGCCTGTGTCATCTGCCATGAGGTGCTGGACCAGGGTTTCCTGGTCGCCACCAACCTTTTTGTGCTCGAGGACGGGCAGTGGAAGATCATCCATCATCAGGCCGGCGCCGCGCCGCCGCCGGAAGAAGAGGCAAGCGACCCCCTGAATACCATGCAGTGAGGACGACAATGAGAAAGCTGAAAATGACCATCGGCGGAATCGAGATCACGGCCGAATTGTTCGATACCCCGACGGCCGACGCCATCTATGAGAACCTGCCCTTTTCGTCGACCGCCCGCACCTGGGGCGAAGAGGTCTATTTCGACACCCCGGTGACATCGGAAAACGAAGCCGACGCGCGCGACGTGGTCGAGGCCGGCGAGCTCGCCTTCTGGCTGGCCGGCAACGCCATCGCCATCGGCTTCGGGCCGACCCCGGTTTCCCACGGCGATGAAATCCGCCTGGCGTCGCCTTGCAACGTCTGGGGGCGGGCGGTCGAGGACGTGCGCGGGCTGATCGTCGTCAAGGACGGCGACCCGATCACCGTCGAACGCGTGGCGTAGGCGTCCCGGGTCATGTCGAGCCGCACCATCGTCCTTACCGATGCCTTGTACGAATACATGCTTTCGGTGTCGCTCCGGGAACCCGGCGTGCTCAGGCGGCTGCGCGAGGAAACCGCGAAGATGGCCCAGCACAACATGCAGATATCCCCCGAACAAGGGCAGTTCATGGCCCTGTTGGTGGAATTGACCGGGGCCAGCAAGTGCCTGGAAATCGGCACCTTTACCGGCTATTCGGCGCTTTCGGTGGCCCTGGCGCTGCCCGGGGACGGCCGGATTGTCGCCTGCGACATCTCCGAGGAATTCACCTCCCTGGCCAAGCCTTATTGGCGCGAAGCGGGGGTGGCCGGGAAAATCGACCTTCGCCTCGGCCCGGCCTTGGAGACGTTGGATGCCCTGATCGCCGGCGGCGAGGGCGGCGCCTTCGATTTCGCCTTCATCGACGCCGACAAGGTCAATTACCTGGGTTATTTCCAGCGCGCCCTCGACCTGGTCCGCGCCGGCGGGTTGATCCTGGTCGACAACGTTCTTTGGCACGGCGCCGTCGTCGACCCCAGCCGCGACGACGAAGACACAGAAGCCATCCGCGCCTTCAACCGGGCGCTGGCGGACGATCCCCGGATCAGCCTCAGCCTGGTGCCGATCGGCGACGGCCTGACCCTGGCCCGCAAGCGTTAGCGGTTTTCACCACCAAGACACGAAGAAGAGATAAGCAGACAAAAGGGAGATAAGGGGGGATGGACTCTATCGCCCCTTCGGCGCGTTTCCTGTTTTTATCCACCCAACGCCTTGAAATACAACGAAATTTACCGGTTCCGCGTTTTCGGCGGGTCGGCATCCGGTCGCCATCGGGTAAACACCGGGTCAACATCCGGTCGGCATCGGGTAAACGCCTGGTAAACATCCGGTCATCACCGGGTCATGGTCCGGTCAATGTCCGGTCAATGTCCGGCCTTCTTTCGCCCTCCGACCTTCCTTCGCCCGCCGAAGCGGGCTTCGCGAAGGCGGGAGCGGGCTTCGCGAAGGCGGGTCAATGTCCGGTTCTTTTCCCGCCCTCCTCTGGTTCATTCCTATTCCCCCGGGGGCGCCGACGCCCCCTTCCCGCCCGGGCCGGACTTGGCGCCCCAGGGCGATTGGGGAACGTGCCGTTATTCCACTTCACGATGTCAAAGAGCGATCCCCCGGCAGCGCCGGGGGCGATAGAACATATATAGAACATTTTCGGGATTTGTCAAGCCGGAAAACACCGCAGGGTTGTTGTTTTTGGCGCGGATCCGCCGGGAGGGGAAGGTTGCCGTGTCGGCGGGATTAAGTGAACGCCTCACCCATGGCCGCCCTTACGGAAGGCGGAGGAATTCATGATTAAAGACCTGACCCCTTAACTCCATGCGTGGGGAATCCAGGCTTAAGCGGGGGGCGTCTTCCCGAGCACGATGTCGAAGGAGGCAACGCGGGAGCCGGGCTCCAGGTCCGGAGGCGGATTTTCGAGCGCCACCACCAGCCGGGCCCGGGCGGAGGGATCGCCGACGCCGTTCAACAGGCGGTCGCGGGCGTTCAGGGGATCGCCGGCGAAGTACATCTGGGTGATGAAGGGCTTGGCCCCGGGGGCGAAAACCGCGAAGTGCACGTGGGGCGGCCGCATCCAGTCAGCCGACGCCGGATAGGGCGCCGGCTTGATGGTGCGGAACCGATAGGACCCGTCGGCGGCCACCGTATCGGCGCCGAAACCCTGGAAATCGGGGTCGAGGGGCGCGTCCCGGGAGTCCTGGGGGTGGTCATAGCGCCCATGGGTGTTGGCCTGCCATATCTCCACCCTGGATCCGGTGACGGCCCGGCCATCGGTATCCAGCACCCGGCCCAAGATGTGCACGAGGTCGCCCTTCGCCCGCCCGGGCCGCCCCGCTACCTGAGCCAGATCGTTATCCTTATCGAGGGGCTTGCGAGCCGGATAGAAAGGGCCGGCGCTCTGGCCCGGCGTTCGTGACAGCAGCGCCGCCAGGGCGGGCGACATGCCGGCAACCACTGACGCCGTTGCACCGAGGGCGCCCCGCAGGATCAGGCGCCGGTTGAGGGATGGCGTGGACATTCGATCAATTTTCTCACACCCGGCAGGGACGGCAAAATCACGTTCCCGTCACTGTCAGGATTTTGGGGTCGGGTTCTCTAATCGCCTGTTTCTTGTCAATCTCCCGGTAAAAAAAGAAAATCAATTCACGATTCAAGACCTGACCCCATTACTTCATTAGTAACCGTCGTCGTGTCGTCATCTCACATTCCTCCATCAAAGAGCGGAATACACCTTACAATTTTCCGGGACCACCTCAATGGTCCCTGACCATTGTTGATTTATCGACATCCAGGGGACTTGGGGTCAGGTCTTGCACTGCCATATATGAATGACTCAGCCTTTTAAAAATGTGGCAATGCAAGACCTGACCCCATGTCCTGACCCCATGTCCACAAGACCTGACCCCATGTCCAAGACCCCATGTCCAGAATCAAGAAGCGCTTCATCCATGTATTTAACGGTCAGGTTGTCTCTGCCAGATGATTTCGCGGGATCGGTGATTTTGCACGCCTGCAACCAGATGTACTCTATAAAAATCTTGTTGAGGTCGCCGAAAAAGATGTTTGCTGTTGATGAAAGCGCCTCTAGGACTTCCTGATCGGATTCGTAAAGGGCCGCATAAGTGTTGTAACAACACCTAAGCCATATGCATTCCTCCCTAAATGCTGAAAACGATTGCTGAAGATTTTCTGCGGCCATTTAGGTTTTATCCGCATAAATGGGTCAGTGGGGTCAGGTCTTGAATTGTGAATTCAGTTTTCTTTTGTTGCCAGGATGATGAGCAAGAAAATTCACGATTCAAGACCTGACCCCGCCTTGGGAAGCGCCTTTGTACATTCGTTACCCCTAGTATTTAGTGCCCTTTACTCAGGCCAAACCCGCCGTCCGATACTCTTGAATTGGGAAGCGCTCAACTGACCTCGTTCGTTTCGTGCTTTTGAGCCGGGCTTGGTGAGGGCCGTCGTTACCGCCTTTCGCCCTGCTTTGTAGATTTCCGTTGGCCTGATTTTCTCGTCCAATAGGACAAGCATGACGCTGTCCCAGGGCTTGTTCAGTTTGATCGTTCCGATGCGTTGGCCTGGTTTTGCGTTTGGCCCAATAACCCGCCCCTTGATCTGGATGCGCTTTTTATTTTTATCCCAGGCATCAAACCCGGGCTGCCGGGCCTCGGTCAGGGTGAGCCCAAGAAGTCGGGCCGCCTCGTACTCGGCAACCTCGCCGGTGATGCCGAGGGGCTTTCCCGTCAATTTCTTGTATTTGACGGCGGCTCTTCGTGCGGTGTTTAGGACTTTGCCGATCTCATCAAGCCGTTTTGTCATGTTCCCGCCAACAGCTCACATAGCTTTATCTCTTAGGAGCAAACTCATGCCCGTTTCCGAAAATAGGTTTGGCTTCCGATATCTTGCCCATCCTTTTCGAAGCGTCCAGTGACCCAGGTTTCTGGCCGGTCCATCAGTTCCGGTGACATGATACTTAATTTTGCCGACTCAGTTCTGCCAATTCCGGGGACAGTTTACCGAATTAACCATAGCAGTTCCGGTGACGGCATCCGAGTTTGATTCCGGGGACAGTAGTGATACTGCTCCTCATTTTCTTCCCAGCGACCCCCGGATCAGCCTCAGCCTGGTCCCCATCGGAGACGGCCTGACCCTCGCCCGCAAGCGCTAGCGGTGCTTCCAATCCGGTTTGCGCTTTTCGGTGAAGGCCGCCATGCCTTCCTTCTGGTCCTCGGTGGCGAAGGCGGAATGGAAAAGCCGGCGCTCAAACCGCACCCCTTCGGCCAGGGTCGTCTCATAGGCCCGGTTGATCGATTCCTTGACCATCATCGCCGCCGGCCGCGACATGCCGGCGATCTTTGCCGCCGTTTTCATCGCTTCGTCCATTAGCTCCGCCGCCGGGACGACGCGGCTCACCAGGCCGGACCGCTCGGCCTCGTCGGCGTCCATCAGGCGCCCGGTCAGGCACATCTCCATCGCCTTCGACTTGCCGGCGAACCTGGTCAGGCGCTGGCTGCCGCCGGCGCCGGGCAACACGCCCAGGGTGATCTCGGGCTGGCCGAACTTGGCGCTGTCGGCGGCGATGATGAAATCGCACATCATCGCCAGTTCGCACCCGCCGCCCAGCGCATAGCCCGCAACGGCGGCGATCACCGGTTTC
>JADFMB010000029.1 GCA_022564115.1 Pseudomonadota bacterium | reverse complement strand
GCGCAGCGCGGCCTGTCTGGCGCGGCGCTTGCAAGATCCGCTGCGGGAGTTCGTGTTCATCGACCCCCGCGCCTCGGGTATCGGTCAGTTTCATCAGGATGTCGACCAGCGACGTCTGCGCAACGGGCTTCTTGCGACGCTGGAGGCGGTCCTCCACGAGGTCGGGGTCGACTTGAATACGGCGCCGGCCGAGATGCTGGCGCTGGTTCCCGGCTTGACCGAGCGAGCTGCCCGGCGGGTGGTCGAGCATCGCGAGAAAATTGGAGGTTTTCGTAAACGCGAACAGCTCAAAGACGTCTCCGGACTGAGCGACCGGGTCTACGAACAGGCCGCCGGCTTCACCCGCGTCCGCGGGGGCGAAAATCCGCTCGACGATACGGGCCTTCACCCGCTGGCCGGCCCAGCGATGGAAAAGATTCTGGCCTCGGCGGGCGTGTCGGCCGCCGAGGCCCTCGAAAATCCCGAGGCGCTCGACGCGGTGCCGCTCGAGGAGTTGCAGGACAGAAAGTTTCCCGCCGCCGTGCTCCGCCACCTGGTGGGCCAGATGCGCCACTCGGCCCGCTATCCGAGAGCGCCCTTCGTGCCCCCGAAGACTCCTGTCGAGCTGCGGCGAGCAAGCGAACTGCCGATCGGAGGGAAGGTCGAGGGCGTCGTTTCCAACGTGGCTGATTTTGGCGTCTTCGTCGATATCGGCGCCGAGCAGGATGGACTGCTTCATCTCTCCCGGCTGAGCGGCGACGTGGCCAAAGACCCCAAGACCGCGATGAAGCCCGGCGACCGGATCGAGGTTTATGTCGAGGCCGTCGAGCGCGACGGCAAGCGAATTTCGCTGTCGATGCGCGCTCCGGCGGCCCGGCAGAGCGAGCGCAGCAAACAGCTCCGCGAGCGGCGGGATCGGCGCCTGGGGGATCGGCGCCCGGGGGATCGGCGCCCGGGGGATGCGCCGCGCGGGCGCCGCAAGCAACCCCGCCGAGAAACCACGATCGCGAAACGTTTGTTTGGTCCGGATGAGAAAGCGAAAGCCCGCGAAGAAAAGGAACTGAGAAACCTTTCGATGAACGAAAAACTCGCGCTTCTTCAGTCGAAATACCAAACGAAAGTGTAACGGCACGTCCCGTGCAACTACTCCGTGCAAGCGGCGGAGTATGTGTCTTTCGGAATCTTCAGGAAACTGCCCCACATCGGAGCACCCGCGTCATGAGCGCCCTCTCAAACCAATCCGACCCATCTTCTCTTAGCAAGCACGGTCTTCAGAACCTCAACGAGATTCACTGGAACCTTGGCCCCGCCCGTCTGGTCGAACAAGCTCTCCATCGAAACGAAGGACAACTTGCGGCCACCGGCTCCCTGCTGGTCCGGACGGGCCAGTATACCGGCCGTTCGCCCCAAGACCGTTTCATCGTGGAAGACGACCTCACCCGCGGCTCCATCGATTGGGGCGTGGTCAACAAGAAAATCTCTCCCGAGCACTTTACGCGATTGCACCAGAAGATGCGGGCCTATTTGCAGGGGCGCGATGTCTTCGTGCAAGATTGCTTCGCCGGCGCCCATCCCCAATACCAGGTGCCGATCCGCGTCGTCACCGAAGAAGCCTGGCACAGCCTGTTCGCCCGCAACATGTTCATCCAGCCCGAGCCCAAGGAGCTGCCCGGGTTCAAGCCGACGTGGACGGTGTTGCAGGCACCGAGCCTGGAAGCCGACGCGGCCCAGGACGGCACCACGTCGGGCACCTTCATCGTCCTCAACTTGGGCCGCCAGATGGTCCTGGTCGGGGGCTCCGGGTATGCCGGCGAGATCAAGAAGTCGATCTTTTCGGTGATGAATTACCTGCTGCCGGCCCGCGGCGTGCTGCCCATGCACTGTTCGGCCAACATCGGGTCGGATGGCCATTCGGCGATTTTCTTCGGTCTATCCGGCACCGGCAAGACGACCCTGTCGGCGGACAGTTCGCGGACCCTGATCGGCGACGACGAACATGGCTGGGGCCCGGATGGCATCTTCAATTTCGAAGGCGGTTGCTACGCCAAGACCATCAACCTGACCCGCGAGACGGAGCCGGAAATCTTCGAGACCACCCAAACCTTCGGCTCGATCATCGAAAACGTGGTCATGGACCCGGATACCCGGGAACTGGATTTCTTCGACACCACGCTGACCGAAAACGGCCGCGTGTCCTATTCCATCGAACAGATCCCCAATGCGTCCCTTTCCGGCATCGGCGGCCATCCCACCAACATCATGATGCTGACCTGCGACGCCTTCGGCGTGTTGCCGCCGATCAGCCAGTTGACCCCCGATCAGGCCATGTACCATTTCCTGTCCGGCTATACGGCCAAGGTGGCCGGCACCGAACGCGGCCTGAAGGAGCCGCAGGCGACGTTTTCGGCCTGCTTCGGGGCGCCCTTCATGCCCCGACACCCGACGGTCTATGCCAAGCTGCTGGGCGAAAAAATGGCCAAGCACAGCGCCAAATGCTGGCTCGTCAACACCGGCTGGTCGGGCGGCGGCTTCGGCTTCGGCGAACGCATGGAGATCAAGCACACCCGGGCCATGGTCAACGCGGCGCTGGACGGCCGCCTGGCCGAGGCGTCGTTCACGGCGGACAAGAATTTCGGTGTCCTGGTTCCGGACGCCTGTCCCGACGTGCCGGACGACGTGCTGAACCCGCGCAACACCTGGACGGACAAGGACGCCTATGACGCCCAGGCCAAGGACCTGAGGCGGCTTTTCGAGGAAAACTTCCAGCAGTTCGAAAGCGCCGTCGCCGACAAGGTCAAGGCGGTGGCGATCAAGGCGGCGGCGTAACTCCGCCATTTAGGGCTCCCTATTCCCTCCGCATCTAGGCCTAGCCTCGACTTTTTTCATTGATCGCCGCCAAGCGTTCGTCCATGACCTGGGTGAGGATGTCGCGAATTTCCGGGTTGCTCGCGAGAAGGCGCTTGAAAGCATCGACGCCGAGGACCAGAATCTGACATTCCGTAATGGTGGTCACGGTGGCGGTACGGTCGGTTTCCTTGAGCAGCGCGATCTCGCCGAAAAAATCGCCGGGCCCAAGCCGTTGAGGTTCGGGCCGGAGGTCCACCTCCACCTCCCCCAAAGAAATAAAGTACATAGCGTCCGCCTTGCCGCCGCGTTCGACGATAGTGGCGTGCGCCGGCATCACACTGATTTCCAGAAGGTCGACGATTTCGGCGATGCGAAGGGCGTCGAGGTGGCTGAAAAACGGCACCGAGGCGACCATGTTCCAGGTGACGACGAACTCGCGCTTTCTGATCTCGTTGCTGAAGGCGGTGGCCAATATGCCCGCCGGCAACGCGAACATGCCAATGCCCAACACCATGACGAAGGCCCCGAACATCTTGCCCCCCACCGAGATCGGGGTGATGTCGCCGTAACCGACGGTGGTCAGGGTCGCCAATCCCCACCACATGGCCTCGGGGATGGAGCCAAAGGCCTCGGGCTGGGCATCCTTCTCCAACAGGTAGATGATGCTGGACGAAAACACCAGCAGGATGGCGATGATCACCAGCGTCGCTCCGAGGGCGCGGCGCTGGCCGTAAACCGCCGCCCCCAGGGTCTGCAAGGCGGCCGAATAGCGGGTCAGCTTTAGGAGTCGGAAAAGCCTGAACACCCGCATGAACCGAAGATCGAAGGGCAGGAAAAACGCCAGGTAAAACGGCAGGATGGCGATGGCGTCGATCAAGGCCAGCGGCGTCATGGCGTACCGGATGCGGCCCATGACGGGGGGGTGGAAGCGCTCGTCCTCGCTTTCGCCGGCGGTCCATAGGCGCAACACGTATTCGACTGAGAACACGGCGACCGAGAAATATTCGAAGTTTTGAAAAAAAGTCCCGTAAACCGCCGCCAGCGATTCGACGGTTTCCAAAATCACCGCGAACACGTTGATGAGGATCAGCACGATCATGAATTCGTCGAAAAATTTGCCCTTCCAGTCTTCCGGATATGGGGCTTCGATGATCCGGTAAATCCGCTTTTTGAATGCCATGTCCGCTTCTCGTTCCGGTGTCGCCAGAACCCCTGTGAGACGACGTTACACGGGCCTAAGGCAAAAGCAAAATCCCTTGTTGCGACCGCGGGCGGCCGGGTTTTTGAAAAACCTTCCAGGGCATTGCGAGACGGATGGGAATTGATTTGATGGGGCGCCAATCGATTGGATCGGAGGAGAAAAAAAATCAGGAGGCATTCCCCAGGCTGCTCATCTGGGCAGGTTGGTTTCGCCCATCAAGTATTCGTCGATGGCCCGGGCGCACTGGCGGCCTTCGCGGATGGCCCACACCACCAGCGACTGACCCCGGCGCATGTCGCCGGCGGCGAACACCTTGTCGATGCTGGTGCGGTAATTCTCGGTGTCGGCGGCGACGTTGCCGCGATCGTCGTAGGCGACGCCGAGACCGTCCAGCATGTCTTCGTGCACCGGGTTGACGAATCCCATGGCCAACAACACCAGGTCGGCCGGAAGGTCGAACTCGGAGCCCGCGACCTCGGTCATTTTGCCGTCCAACCAATCGAGGCCAATACCTTTGAGCCGCGTCACATGGCCGTCCCGGCCCTCGAACGCCTTGGTGGCGATCGACCAGTCGCGGTCGCAACCTTCCTCGTGGGACGCCGATGTATACAACTTCATCGGCCAGTCGGGCCAGGATAGGCCCTTGTTTTCCTTCTTCGGCGGCTCCGACATGATCTCCATCTGGGTGATCGACGCCGCCCCCTGGCGGTTGGCGGTGCCGACACAGTCCGACCCGGTATCGCCGCCGCCGATGACGATGACGTGTTTGCCGGTGGCCATGATTTCCAATTTGTCGGCGATCCGCTCGCCGGAAACGCGGCGGTTCTGTTGCATCAGGTAGGGCATGGCGAAACAGACGCCGTCGAGTTCGCGCCCCGGCACGTTCAGGTCGTGGGGCTCCTCGGCGCCGCCGGTCAGTGCCATGGCGTCGAAATCCCGGAGCAGCTTTTCGACCTCGACGTTGAAGCCGACATGACTGTTGGGCCGGAAATCGACGCCTTCGGACTGCATCTGCGCCATGCGGCGGTCGATCAGGCGTTTGCTCATTTTGAAATCGGGGATGCCGTAACGCAACAGCCCGCCGATCTTGGTGTATTTCTCGAACACCACCACCTTGTGTCCGACGCGTGCCAGTTGTTGCGCACAGGCCATGCCCGCCGGGCCCGAACCGACGACGGCGACGCGCTTGCCGGTGCTGGAGGCCGGAACCTGGGGTTCGATCCAGCCTTCCTCCCAGCCGCGGTCGACGATGGCGCATTCGATGGTCTTGATGGTTACCGGCTCGTCGGTGATGTTGAGGGTGCACGAGGCCTCGCAAGGCGCCGGACAGATACGGCCGGTGAATTCGGGGAAGTTGTTGGTCGAATGCAGGACCTCCAGCGCCCGGCGCCAATGGCCTTTGTAAACCAGGTCATTCCATTCGGGGATGATGTTATCCACAGGGCAGCCGGTGTGGCAGTACGGGATGCCGCAATCCATGCAGCGCGCGCCCTGGCGCGACAATTCGTCGTCGTCAAGGGGCACGGTGAACTCGTCATAGCTCTTGATGCGCTCCTCGATCGGCCGATAGCCGCGCTCATGGCGTTCGTATTCCATGAAACCAGTGGCCTTGCCCATGGGTGTCGGTCCTTTTTGTTTTCTCTATTCGCCGGCGGCCAGGGTGACGTGGCCCTGTTCTTCCTGGGCCCTCCGTTCCGTGAGCGCGCGCCGGTAATCGACGGGCATGACCTTGACGAACTTGGGCAGCATGGCCGGCCAATTGTTCAGAATTTTCTCCGCCAGGGTGCTGCCGGTTAATTTCATGTGGCGCTCGATCAGGAACCTTAACCGGCGTTCGTCGCCTGAGGTCATATCGGCCATCACGTCGGCCATGCCCTGATCGGCGTCATAGTCGCCGACCTCCTTGGCAATCTTCTCGATTTCGATCATCGCCAGGTTGCAGCGAATTTCGAAATCGCCCCCTTCGTCCAGAACGTAGGCGATCCCACCCGACATGCCGGCGGCGAAATTGCGCCCGATGCCGCCGAGGACGACGACGCAGCCGCCGGTCATGTATTCGCAACCGTGATCGCCGAGCCCTTCGATGACGGCGATGGCGCCGGAATTGCGTACCGCGAAGCGTTCGCCGGCGATGCCTCTGAAATAGCACTCGCCGGCAATGGCGCCGTAAAGCACCGTATTGCCGATGATGATGTTTTCCTCGGGCTTAAACGGGCTTTCCTTCGGCGGATAAATGACCAGGTGGCCGCCGGACAGCCCCTTGCCGACGTAGTCGTTGGCGTCGCCTTCGAGTTCGAACGTGACGCCGCGGGCGAGCCAGGCGCCGAAGCTCTGCCCGGCGTTGCCCTTCATGGAAACGTGGATGGTGTCGTCGGGCAGGCCCTGGTGGCCGTAACGTCGCGCGATCTGGCCCGACAGCATGGCGCCGACGGTGCGGTTGATGTTGCGCACCGGGATCTCGATGCGGACCGGGGTCTGGTCTTCCAGCGCCGGGCGGGCTTTTTCGATCAGATCGTTATCCAAGGCCTTTTCCAGGCCGTGCTTCTGTTTCTCGCAATTGAAGATGGCGACTTCCGGCCCGACGTCGGGCTTGGCGAAGATGCGCGAAAAATCGAGGCCCTTGGCTTTCCAATGGTCGATGGCGGGCCGGGTGTCGAGCCGGTCCATGCGCCCGATCATTTCATTGAAGGTCCTGAAACCGAGTTCGGCCATGATCTCGCGCACTTCCTCGGCGACGAAGGTGAAGAAATTGATGACGTGCTCCGGCTCGCCGGTGAAGCGCTTGCGCAGTTCCTTGTCCTGGGTGGCGACCCCGGTCGGACACGTGTTGAGGTGGCACTTGCGCATCATGATGCAGCCCTGGGAAATCAAGGCGGCGGTGGAAAAACCGAATTCGTCGGCGCCCAATAGGGCCCCGATGACGACGTCGCGCCCGGAGCGCATGCCGCCGTCCACCTGCACCGCGATGCGCCCGCGCAACTTGTTCAGGGTCAGCGTCTGGTGGGTTTCGGCCAGGCCCAGTTCCCAGAACGAGCCGGCGTTCATGATCGAGGTCAGGGGGCTGGCGCCGGTGCCGCCCTCGTTGCCGGAAATGGTGACGTGATCGGCATGGGCCTTGGAAACGCCGGCCGCGACCGTGCCGACGCCGACCTCCGACACCAGCTTGACCGAAATGCGGGCGTCCGGGTTGACGTTCTTCAGGTCGTGGATCAACTGCGCCAGATCCTCGATGGAATAGATATCGTGGTGCGGCGGCGGCGAAATCAGCCCGACCCCCGGCGTCGAATAGCGGATCCGGGCGATCCAGTCATCGATCTTGTATCCCGGCAATTGCCCGCCCTCTCCGGGCTTGGCGCCCTGGGCCATCTTGATCTGGATGTCGTCGCAATTGACCAGGTATTCGGTGGTCACGCCGAAGCGCCCCGACGCCACCTGCTTGATGGCCGAACGCATGGAATCGCCGTTGTCCAGGGGCTTGTAGCGCGTGGAGTCCTCGCCGCCCTCGCCGGTGTTGGACTTGCCGCCGAGCCGATTCATGGCGATGGCGAGATTGGTATGCGCTTCCCACGAGATGGAACCGAAGGACATGGCGCCGGTGGCGAAACGCTTGACGATCTCGCTCGCCGGTTCGACCTCGTCCATGGGCAGCGGGACGCCGGCGCGCTTCAAGCGGAACAGGCTGCGCAGGTTGCGGAATTTTCGTTCGCGCTCATTGATCTTTTCCGTAAACGCCTTGAACTTCTTGTAATCGCCGGACCGGACCGCGTGTTGCAAGGCACCGACGGTTTCGGGCGTCCACATGTGCTCCTCGCCGCGCAGCCGGAACGCATATTCGCCGCCGACATCGAGGGCGTTCCTCAACACCGGGTCATCGCCGAAGGCGGCCCGGTGGCGGCGCACGGTTTCCTCGCCGATCTCGGCCAGGCCGATGCCTTCGATGGGGGTCGCCGTGTTGGTGAAATACTTGTCCACGAACGGGGTGTTGAGGCCGACGGCATCGAAGATTTGCGCCCCGCAGTAGGATTGAAAGGTGGAGATGCCCATCTTCGACATCACCTTCTTGATGCCCTTGTTGACCGCCTTGACGTAGCGGCTGTGGGTTTCCTCCTCGTCCAGGGGTTCGGAAAGATCGTGGCGCAGCGCCGACAGGGTATCGAAGGCGAGATAGGGGTTAATGGCCTCGGCCCCATATCCGGCAAGCAGGCTGAAGTCATGGACCTTGCGGGCCTCGCCGGTCTCGATGACCAGCCCGACTTCGGTTCTCAGGCCCTCGCGGATAAGGTGGTGGTGCACGGCCGCCGTCGCCAGAAGGGCCGGGATCGCCACCTTGGTGGCGTTCAGGGCGCGGTCGGAAAGGATGAGGATGTTGTGGTCCTGATTCACCACCTCGGTGGCCTTGTCGCAGAGCGCCTCGAGCGCCGGTGCCATGCCTTCGGCGCCGGCCGCAACCGGGTAGCAGATATCCAGGGTATAGGTGCGGAAGGCCGCGTCCACCAGGTGTTCGATGTGGCGGATCTTTTCCAGGTCGATGTTGGAAAGGATCGGCTGGCGCACCTCCATGCGCTTGTGGTCGCCGCCGGTCTCGAGATCGAGGAGATTGGGCCGCGGCCCGATCAACGACACCATCGACATCACCGATTCCTCGCGGATTGAGTCGATGGGCGGGTTGGTGACCTGGGCGAAGTTCTGGTGGAAATAATCGTAGAGAAGGCGCGGCTTGTCCGACAGCACCGCCGGCGGGATGTCGCGGCCCATGGAACCGACCGGTTCCTCGCCGATCTCGGCCATGGGGCCGAGGAAGAACTTGATGTCTTCCTGGGTGTAACCAAAGGCTTGCTGGCGGTCCAGAAGGGTCTGGTGGTCGGGCGCCATGGCCGCGACCTCGGAAGGCAGGTTTTCAAGATGAATCTGGGTGTCGTCCAGCCATTTCTGATAAGGATGGGCGCGGGCGAGCTCGTCCTTGAGCTCGTCGTCGTCGACGATGCACTGCTTTTCGAGGTCGATCAGCAGCATCTTGCCTGGCTGCAAACGCCATTTCTTGACGATCCGTTCTTCCGGCACCGGCAAAACGCCGACTTCCGAGCCCAGGACCACGATATCGTCGTCGGTGATCACATACCGCGCCGGGCGCAGGCCGTTGCGGTCGAGCGTCGCCCCGATCTGGCGGCCGTCGGTAAAGGCGATGGCCGCCGGCCCGTCCCAGGGCTCCATCAGGGCGGCGTGGTATTCGTAGAAGGCGCGGCGTTCGTCGTCCATGAGCGGATGCCCGTCCCAGGCTTCCGGGATCATCATCATCATGGCGTGGGCTAGCGAATAGCCGCCGGCGACCAAGAGCTCCAGCGCGTTGTCGAAGGTGGCGGAATCGGACGCGCCGTCACCGATCAACGGCCACAACTTTTCCAGGTCGTCACCCAACAGTTCGGATTTCATGTTGTGGCGCCGGGCCAGCATCCAGTTGATGTTGCCGCGCACGGTGTTGATCTCGCCGTTATGGCAGAGATAGCGGAACGGCTGCGCCAACGGCCACGACGGGAAGGTGTTGGTGGAAAACCGCTGATGGACCAGGGCCAGCGCCGATTCGACCCGTTCGTCGTGGAGGTCCGGGTAGTATTTATCGAGGTTGGGCGCCAGCATCATGCCCTTGTAGACAATGGTGCGGGCCGACATCGAGGTGATGTAGAAATGGCCGATGTCTTCGATATCGGCGTCCCAAACCAAGTGATGGGCCTGCTTGCGGATGACGAACAGCTTACGCTCGAAGGCGTCGGTGTCGGGGCAGCTTTCGCCGCGGCCGATAAAGACCTGACGGATCACCGGCTCGATGGGCTTGACGCTGTCCCCGAGATAGCTGTTGTCGACGGGAACGTCGCGCCAGCCGAGCAGTCGCTGCCCTTCGTGGCGGACCGCCCCTTCGATGGCCTGGATGCAGACGTTGATGTGGGATTCGCTTCGTGGCAGGAAAACCATGCCGACCGCGTAATCGCCGGGGCCGGGCAACTCGAAACCCCCGGTTTCCGCCTCTTCGCGGAACAGCCGGTCGGGCAATTGCAACAGGATGCCGGCACCGTCGCCGGCCAACGGGTCGGCGCCGACGGCGCCGCGGTGGTCCAGATTGACGAGAATCTGGATTCCCTGGCGAACGATCTCATGGCTCTTGCGGTTCTTGATATTGGCGATGAAGCCTATACCGCAGCTGTCATGTTCGTTCTTGGGGTCGTACAAGCCTTGCGCTTTAGGCAATCCGACCGGCATGGGCCAATTCCGTTGGCTCATTGTTCATTGCATCCTTGTTGAAAACGGCTGGGCTTGGATACCAACGCCGAGCCGTTCAAGCCAGTGTCAAAGTGGTAGGGTCACATGCCCTCCGAGTTGCTATCTTACCCGGGTTTGCGGGGCATGGCCACATGGGGCTTGGGGGTGGACCCGACGTTGCTATATAATATACCATATTTAGGGGGATTTAGGGTTGCCGTTTCTACATATTGTGATTTTAGCCGTGGTTCAGGGGGCAACCGAGTTCCTGCCCATCAGTTCGCAGGGGCACCTGCTGCTGACCGACGCGGTGCTCCTAAGGCTCGACATCATCGAGGCCCTGCCACCGCCCGAAACCCAACTCACTATGTTGGTGGCCGTGCATGTCGGCACCTTGGGCGCGGTGCTGCTGTATTTTTGGCGCGATTTATGGGATATGGGTTTGGGACTGGCGCGGCTGACCTGGGGGCGGCGCGATCCGGGTGTCCGGCTGGCCGGGTTCCTGGTCCTGGCCACGGTGCCGGCGGTGGCGGCCGGGTATCTGCTCGACAGGTATTATCCTTCCGGCATCCGCGGGCTCGAGGTCATCGCCTGGACGACGCTGGGCTTCGGAATCCTGCTGTACCTGGCCGACAAGCTGGGAATGACAGTGCGCCGAATCGAGCATTTGCGTCTCGGCGACGTCCTTATCATCGGTTTTGCTCAGGTCTTGGCCCTGATTCCTGGCACCAGCCGCTCCGGCATCACCATGACGGCGGCCCGGTTCCTGGGCCTCGAGCGCCGCGAAGCGGCCCGGTTCTCGATGTTGCTGGCGATCCCGGTCATCGTCGGCGCCGGCAGCCTCAAGGGCTGGCAGCTTTATCAATCGGGCGACGCCCGGTTGACCTCCGATGCGCTGCTTTCCGCCGGCCTGGCCTTCGCCATGGCGCTGATCGCCATCGCCGCCCTGATGGCGTGGCTGAAACGATCGAGCTTCACGCCCTTCGTCCTCTACCGGATTTTCCTCGGCGGGTTCCTGCTGACCGCCGTCTACGGCTGGGTCGGCTAGGTTTCCCGGGGCTCTCCATCACTCAATACCCCGTTTTGGGATCGACGATCGGCTCGGGTGGCTGCCCGGCCCGGATGCGGCGGATGTTGGCGGCCACGGCTTCGGCCGCCGTCGCTGGCACCGTCAGGCTGGCAACGTGGGGGGTAACCGTGACCTTGGGATGGTCCCAATAGGGATGATCGCCAGGCAAGGGCTCGGTATGAAAGACGTCCAGCGTGGCGGCGGCCAGATGGCCATTATCCAGGGCCTGGAGCAAATCCTCGTCGACCACGTGGCCGCCGCGGGCGGCGTTGATGACAATGGCGCCACGGGGCAGGCGGGCGATGGTGTCGGCGTTGATGATGCCCTGCGTTTCCGGCGTCAGCGGCAGCAGGCAGACCAGGATTTCCGTTCGTTCCAGGAACGGCCCCAGGCCGTCGGCCCCGTGAAAGCCGGTGACGCCTTCCAGGTCCTTAGGTGTGCGGCTCCACCCGGCGACGTCGATTTCCAGCCCCCGGAGCTTCGCCGCCGCGTCGGCGCCAAGGATGCCGAGGCCTAAGATCCCGACCCGTCGTTCGCGGGTGTCGGCCTGGGGAAGCTGCTTCCAGCGTTTTTCGGCGACCAGGCGGCTGTATTCGCCGAAGTGACGGTGGTGGTGGAGCACCCAATAGATCACGTATTCGCGCATGCCCCGGGTCAGCCCCGGGTCGACCAGCCGCACCACCGGCACGCCCTGGGGCAGGTCGCGGCCGGCCATCAGGTGATCGACCCCGGCGCCCAAGGAAAAGATCGCCTTCAGGTTGGGGAATTTCCTCAGCACCCCCTTCTTCGGCGCCCACACGAGGGCGTATTCGATTTCCGCCGGGTCGCCGATATCTTCGCCCCCGTCTTCACCATCGGGGGTCCAGACGTGGAAGTCCAGGTCCGGCAGCTCATCGGCCAGGGCGTCGCGCCACAGGTCCGGATCGTCGGTCTTCGAGGAGAACAGGAGGGCCATCGGCCCTAGACGCTCACCGCGCCGGTGTCGTCGGCCTTCATCTCGAAGGCGGCGGCCATCAGCGCCCGGGTGTAGGGATCCTTGGGGTCGTTGAAGATGTCGTCGGCCGGCCCCTGTTCGACGACCCGGCCCCGGCGCATGACCATGATTTCGTGGGCCATGGCGCGGATCACCTTGAGGTCGTGGCTGATGAACAGGTAGGCCAGATCGTGGCGTTTCTGCAGGTCGCGCAGCAGCTTGACGATCTGCGCCTGAACCGACATATCGAGGGCGCTGGTCGGTTCGTCGAGGACAATGAACTTGGGCTTCAGCACCAGCGCCCGGGCGATGGCGATACGCTGGCGCTGGCCGCCCGAGAACTCATGCGGATAGCGGTTCATCATCTCCGCTTCCAGGCCGACTTCCTCGAGCGCCTCGGCGACCCTTTTCCGGCGCCCGTCGAAATCGCCGCCGATGCCGTGGACCAGAAGCCCCTCCTCGACGATCTGGCGCACCGACAGGCGGGGGCTCAGAGAGCCGAAGGGATCCTGGAAGACGATCTGCATTTCGCGCCTGAGCGGCCTGAGCGTCTTCTTGTCCAGGTCCTGGATCGAGCGGCCCTCGAAGGTGATCTCGCCGGAGCTTTTCTCGAGGCGCAGCAGCGCCCGCCCCAGCGTGCTTTTCCCCGATCCGCTTTCGCCGACGACGCCAAGCGTATGTCCCCGGCGGACCTCTAGGGTGATGCCGTCCACCGCCTTGATGTGGTCCACCGTGCGCCGGATTACGCCCTTCTTGATCGGGAACCAGACCTTGAGGTCGCCCGTCGCCGACACCGTTTCGGCATCCACGGGCGCCGGGTCGGGTTGGCCCTTGGGTTCGGCGTCGAGCAGGTGTCTGGTGTAGGCGTGGGCCGGGTTGTCGAACACCTGGGCCAAATCCCCCTGTTCGACGATTTCGCCGTCGGTCATCACCGAGACCCGGTCGGCCATGCCCCGGACGATGCCCAGGTCATGGGTGATCAACAGCATCGCCATGCCGAGCTTTTGTTGCAGATCCCTGAGCAGCTTCAACACCTGCGCCTGGATGGTGACGTCGAGCGCCGTCGTCGGCTCGTCGGCGATCAAAAGGTCCGGGTCGTTGGCGAGCGCCATGGCGATCATCACCCGCTGCTGCTGTCCGCCGGAGAATTCGTGCGGCAGGGCGCCCAGGCGCTCCTTGCCTTCGGGCAGGCCGACCAGGTCCAACAGTTCCAAGACCCGGTCATGGGCCTCGGCGGGGCTGAGCGCCTTGTGCAGGTGCAGGACCTCGGCAATCTGTTTCTCGATCGAATGCAAGGGGTTCAAGGAGTTCAGCGGCTCCTGGAAAATCATGGCGATGCGGTTGCCCCGGATCTCGCGCATGCGGTGGGCGGGGGCGCCCATAAGCTCGTCGCCCCGAAAACGGATGGAACCGCCGCCGTGCCAGGCCACCGGATAGGGCAACAACTGCATCACCGACAGCGCCGTCACCGATTTGCCCGAACCCGATTCACCAACCAGCGCGTGGGTCTCGCCCTTTTCGATCTTCAGCGACACGTTCCGGACCGCCTTGACCTCGGTCTCATCCCGGCCGAACGAGGTATAGAGGCCATGGATTTCAAGAAGCGTGCTCATCAGAACGTCTTCCTCGGGTCGAAGGCATCGCGAACCGCTTCGCCGATGAAGACCAGCAGGCTGAGCATGATGGCGACGACGGCGAAAGCCGAAAACCCCAGCCACGGCGCGTGCAGGTTGGCCTTGCCCTGGTTCAAAAGCTCGCCCAGGCTGGCCGAGCCGACCGGCAGCCCGAAACCGAGGAAGTCCAGCGCCGTCAGGGTGGTGATGGAACCGGCCAGGGTGAACGGCATGAAGGTGATCGTCGCCACCGTGGCGTTGGGCAGCACGTGCTTAAAGATGATCTTGACGTCGGATACGCCCAGCGCCTTGGCGGCGCGGACAAAATCCAGGTTCCGCGCCTTCAGGAACTCGGCCCTCACCACACCGACGAAACCCATCCAGCTAAACAGCAGCATCAGGCCCAACAGCCACCAGAAATTGGGGGTGATGACGCTGGCCATGATGATCAGCAGATAGAGCATCGGCATGCCGGCCCAGATTTCGATGAAGCGTTGCCCCAACAGATCCGGCAAGCCGCCGTAGAACCCCTGGAAGGCGCCGATCGAAACGCCGACGGCGGCGCTGACAATCGTCAGCGTCAACCCGAACAGTACCGAAACGCGGAATCCGTAGATCATCCGGGCGACCACGTCGCGGCCCTGATCGTCGGTGCCGAGCCAGTTGACCGAACTGGGCGGGGCCGGGGCCGGGACCTTGAGGTCATAATTGATGCTGTCGAAGGAAAACCGCACCAGCGGCCACACCATCCAACCTTTCTTGTTGATCAGCTCGATGACGAAGGGGTCGCGGTAATCGGCTTCGGTCAGGAATTCGCCGTCGAAGGTGGTTTCCGGGTATTCGACGAACACCGGGATATAGAACCCGCCGTCGTAACGGATCAACAGCGGCTTGTCGTTGGCGATAAACTCGGCGAACAGGCTGAGGAAGAACAAGGCAAGGAAAATCCACAGCGACCAGAAACCACGCCGGTTGCGGGCGAAATTGACCAACCGGCGGCGCATGATCGGGGTGATGCGGAGGCCCAGGAACCGGTCCTTCGGCGCTGGCTTGGCCGCCGGCGTTTCGTGGGGGATGGTTTCGACGTGGGCGTTTTCGGGCACGGCTAGACCTCCCTCGCCTCGAAATCGATGCGGGGGTCGATCACGTGGTACATGATGTCGCCGATGATCCCCATCACCAGCCCCAGCAGGGTAAAGAAATAGAGGGTGCCGAACATGACCGGGAAATCGCGCTTCAGGGCCGCCTCGAACCCGAGCAGCCCAAGGCCGTCGAGCGAGAAAATGATTTCCGTCAGCATGACGCCGGTGAACAGGATGCCGATGAAAGCGGCGGGAAATCCGGCGATGACGATTAGCATGGCGTTGCGGAAGATATGACCGTAAAGAACGCGTTTTTCCGCCAACCCCTTGGCCCGCGCCGTGATCACGTATTGCTTGTTGATCTCCTCCAGGAACGAGTTCTTGGTCAACATGGTCAGCCCGGCGAAGCCGCCAATGACCATGGACAGCAGCGGCAACGCCATGTGCCAGAAGTAATCGGCGATTTTCCCCAACAACGACAGATCGTCGAAATTAGGCGACACCAGCCCGCGAAGCGGGAACCAGTCGAGATACCGGCCGCCGGCGAAGACGACGATCAGCAGGATGGCGAACAGGAATCCCGGCACCGCGTTGCCGAAAACGACGACGCCGGATGTCCAGACGTCGAACTTTGATCCGTCCCGGACCGCCTTGGTGATGCCCAGCGGGATCGAAATCAGATAGACCAGCAGCGTCGTCCAAATGCCTAACGAGATGGACACCGGCATCTTGTCGACGACCAATTGGGCGACGCTCTTGTCCTGAAAGAAGCTGTCGCCGAAATCGAACCGGACATAGCTGCTTATCATCAGGGCGAATCGTTCATGGGCCGGCTTGTCGAGGCCGAACTGACGCTCGATGTCCTTGATCAGTTCCGGCGGCAGCCCCTGGGCGCCCCGGTAACGGCTGGGCACCCCGGCCTGTTTGCCGGTGGTCTGGGTGCGTTTGCCGGCGTTGACTTCACTGCCGGCTTCGCCGCCGACCCGGGCCGTCACGTCGATCGCTTCGCCGGTCAACTGCGCGATTATCTGTTCCACCGGGCCGCCCGGCAAAACCTGTACGACGGCGAAGTTAATGACCATGATGCCCAACAGCGTCGGGATGATCAGCAGCAATCGGCGGATGATGTAAGCGTACATTAGGTCATCACCTGGTCAGGTGCCGGTCATTATTTCGCCGAGACAAGCTTGCTTTTGAGCCCGTCTTCCATCTTCGGGTCGATCCACCAAGCTACGAATTGGTTGCCCTGGAGAGGGGTGACGGCGGGGCGGCCGAACTTGTCCCAATAAGCGACGCGATCATATTTGGCGTGCCAGTGGGGGATTATCCAGTGGCCCCACTGCAACACCCTATCCAACGCCCGGACGCTCGTTACCAGGGCTTTTCGGTTCGGCGCCGCGATCACCTTCTCGATCAACTCGTCGATCACCGGGTCTTTGATGCCGATGGTGTTGCGGCCGCCTTCGATATCGGCGCCGAGGCTGCCCCAGAACGAACGCTGTTCGTTGCCCGGCGACAACGACTGGCCCCAGCCGCCGACGATGACGTCGAAATCGAAGGTATCGATGCGGCGGCGGTACTGCGACGGATCGACCGTGCGGACCCGCGTCTTGACGCCCAGCTTCTCCAGGTTCTTTCCGAACGGCAGGACGATGCGCTCGAACAACGGGCTGACCAGCAGCACCTCGAATTCCAAGAGTTTTCCAGTTTTCTCGTTGACGCGCTTCCGGCCCTTGATGATCCAGCCGGCGTCGTTCAGCAGCTTGCTGGCCTTGCGCAGGTTGCGCCGTATATTGCCGGACCCGTCATTTTTCGGCGGGTTGTATTCTTGAGAAAACACCTCGTCCGGGATGCGCCCCCGGTAGGGCTCCAGCAGTTTCAACTCGTCCCCTTCGGGAACCCCGGTCGCCGCAAGTTCTGAATTATCGAAATAGCTCCGGGTGCGGGCGTACTGGCCGTAGAAAAGATTCTTATTGGCCCACTCGAAATCGAAGGCATGAGACAGCGCCTGACGGACGCGGCTGTCCTTGAAAATTTCGCGCCGCGTGTTCATGACGAAGGCCTGCATTCCCGAGGAACGGTTGTGGTTTATCTCGACCTTTTTGATCAGGCCTTTTTCCACATTGGGGGTCTTGTAGGCCGTGGCCCAGGCCTTCGATGAATTTTCGGCGCGGTAGTCGTATTCACCGCCCTTGAACGCCAGTTGGGCGACGGTGCCGTCGCGGTAATAGTCGTAGCGGATGACGTCGAAGTTAAAGAGGCCCTTGTTGACCGGCAAATCCCGGCCCCACCAGTTTTCGACCCGCCGATAGGTAATCGAACGGCCGGGTTCGAACTTCTCGATCCTGTAGGGGCCGCTGCCGATGGGGGGCTCCAGCGTTGTCTTGGTGAAATCGCGACTTTCCCAGTAATGCTTCGGCAGAATGGTGAGTTGTCCCAGAATCAGCGGCAGTTCGCGGTTTTCGCCGGGCTTGAAGGTGAATTTGACCGTCCGCTCGCCGGTCTGGGTGACCGCCGCCACGTTGGCGTAATAAAAACGGTAAAAAGGCGTGCCCTTCTTGACCAGGGTGTTGAAGGTCCAGATCACATCGTCGACGGAAACCGGCTTGCCGTCGTGCCAGCGGGCTTCCTTGCGCAGCGTAAAGGCGGCCCACGAGCGGTCTTTCGGCACTTCCACCGATTCGGCAAGTTGGCCGTACTGGCTGAAAGCCTCGTCGGCGGAACCGTGCATCAGGTTGTCGTAAAGAAAGCCCAGGCCGGTGGCGCTGTTGCCCTTGATGATGAAGCTGTTGAACGAATCGAAGGTGCCGATGGCCGAAAGCCTGACCGTGCCGCCCTTGGGGGCGTTGGGGTTTGTGTATTCGAAATGGGTAAAATCAGGGGGATACTTCAGGTCCCCGTGCATGGCGATGCCGTGGGCCGGCTTGGGCTTGTCTTCGTCCGCCTTCGCCGGGCCAGGAACAAGGCCCAGGACAAAAATGGCGGCAATGCAGGCAATGGCGGCTGTCAGGCGCATGTGCCCCCCTTTTGTTCGGTGCAACCCCGCTTGATATTGGGGTCGGGTCATGGGCAGATCAAGACACCATTGAAGGATGGCGAAATTGTGTTCAATCACCGGTCAAAACCTCAAGCGCGGCGGCGTGAAGGGCGTGATCGCCGGCCGCCAGCACCCTGCCATCGCCGTTCATGCCCAGCGCTTGGCCCCGCCAATCGGTGATGAAGCCACCGGCGCCCTTGACGATCGGCACCACGGCCGCATAGTCGTAAAGTTTCATGGTTCCCTCGCAAACCAGATCCACGGTGCCGTTGGCCAGTAACCCATAGGCCATGCATTCGGCGCCGTAGACGGTGCGCCGGGCTTGCTTTCGCAGGCGCTCGAAGGCCGGGAAATCGGCGTCTTCGAACATCTGCGGAGAGGTCGCGTAAAGCCAAGCCTGGGCCAAATCGCCACAGGCCCGGACCTGGACGGGATTGCCGTTGAACGTCGTCGGCTGACCTTGGCGGCCGATCCATCGTTCGCCCAGCGCCGGCATGTCGATGACGCCCAGGACCGGGCGCCCTTGGCGCAGGAGCGCGATCAGGATGCCGAACAGCGGCTTGCCGGTGACGAAGGACTGGGTGCCGTCGATGGGGTCCAGCACCCAGACGAACTCGGCGTCTTCATGGCAGTTGTCCATTTCCTCGCCGATGATGCCGTGATCGGGAAAGGCTTCCCCGATCAACCCCCGCATCGCCGATTCGGCCTCTCCGTCGGCGACGGTGACCGGGCTTTGGTCCGGTTTGGCGCCGACGTCCATGGGGGCGCGGAAATATTTCATGATAATGGCGCCGGCAGCGTCGGCGACCCGCCCGGCCAGTTCCACGAAAGTATCGTCCGGAGACGCGGGCCCGGAACCCGTGTTGCTCATGGCAGGGGCTTCGGCTGATCGCTCAAGGCGCGCAAGAAAACGATGACCGCGGCTCGGTCCCGGGGTTTCTTGAGGCCGGCGAAGCTCATCTTGGTGCCTTTGGCGAAACCCTTGGGACTGGCGAGAAAGGCGTCCAGGTCCCGGTACGTCCAGGCGCCGCCAAGACCCTTCAGGACGCCGGAGAAGTTGTACCCGGCGGCGCTGGCCTTGGCCCGGCCGACCACGTCCCAGAGGTTGGGACCGACCCTGTTCTTGCCGCCCTTTTTCGTGGTGTGGCACGACTTGCATTTCCTGAACGTCTTGGCGCCGGCGATGGCGTCGGCCGAGGCCAGCAGGGCCGAAACATCCGATCCTCCGGTTGCCTGGTCCGCGGGCGGTTTTTCCGCCGTTTCGGAACCGCCCTCGATCTTGAAGGCGGCGACTTGCAGCGGTTCGGCATGGACCAGGGCGTTGCCGATCAAGTTGGACCCCCAGGCGATCCAGGCCGCCAACATGAACGAAAAGCAGATCTTTTCAAACATAGAGAACTGCATGACATCTTTTCCCGTGGGCCGGCCGCGAGGGCGGCTGGGAGGGTGACAAGAAGGGTTGCAACAGGGGAATGGTGCCTCATGGCGGCCTTTGGTTCAATAACCGCTTACGCCGCCCCTTCGCCGTCGCCCCGGAAGGGGCCGTCAAACCTGTTTTCCCCGGACTTTCGCGCGGTTATGGTGCCAACCATGAGCATCCCTGAAAATCCAATCATCGTTATCCCGGCGCGCATGGCGGCGACGCGTCTGCCGGGCAAGCCGATCGCCGATATTCACGGCGTGCCGATGATCGTCCACGTCTGGCGCCGGGCCGTGGAAGCGGATATCGGACCGGTGATCGTCGCCTGCGGTGATTTCGAGATCATCGACGCGGTGAAGGAAGCCGGCGGCGATGCCCTTTACACCAATCCCGATCATGCTTCCGGATCGGACAGGGTTTTCGAAGCGATGCATACGGCGGACCCGTTAAAACGCCATGATGGCGTCATCAACCTGCAAGGGGACCTGCCGACCATCGAGCCCAAAATCATCCGTGCCGTGCTGGAGCCGCTTTCCGAGGCCGCCGTCGATATCGCGACGCTCGCCGCCGAGATCACCGAGGACGCCGAAAGGGATGATCCAAACGTCGTCAAGGCGGTCCTGTCGATGAACGCCGGGGCCGCCGGGACCGATTGCGGACGCGCCCTTTATTTCAGCCGTGCCACCGTTCCTTCGCATTCCGGCCCGCACTATCACCACATCGGGATTTACGCGTTCCGTCGCCAAGCATTGGATGCGTTCGTCAAGCTGCCCCGGGGCAAGCTGGAACGGCAGGAGAAGCTGGAGCAGCTCCGCGCCCTGGAGGCCGGCATGCGCATCGATGTCCGGCTCGTTGACACGGTTCCGTTGGGTGTCGATACTCCCGCCGACCTTGAACGCGCCCGCGAACTGCTCGCGCCCGGCGGCACCTGAGCCCGAAAGCCACGCCATGACCAAGCCCGAAAACACCATCGCCTTCCAGGGCGTTCCCGGCGCTTATTCGGATTTGGCCTGCCGCGGCGCCTACCCAGAGATGACGACCCTGCCGTGTCGGTCCTTCGAGGTTACTTTCGATGTGGTTCGCGAAGGCAAGGCGGCGCTGGCGATGATCCCGATCGAGAATTCCGTCGCCGGGCGGGTCGCCGACATCCACCACCTGTTGCCGGAATCGAACCTTCATATCGTCGCCGAACATTTCCAGCGCGTGAACCATCACCTGCTCGGCGTGGCGGGGACCGAGATCGGCGACCTGACCCACGTGCACAGCCACATTCACGCACTCAACCAATGCCGCAACCTGATCCGCGATCTGGGCCTGGAGCCGGTCGAACACGTGGACACCGCCGGGGCGGCGGCCGACGTGGCGGCGGCTGGCGACAAGACCCAAGCCGCCATCGCGTCCGAGCTGG
>JADFMB010000028.1 GCA_022564115.1 Pseudomonadota bacterium | reverse complement strand
TCAAGCTGGTGGAAACATCCCTCGACGACGACAAAGCGGAGGACGTTGTCGTCATCGACCTTGCCGGCAAGACCGAAATCGCCGATTTCATGGTCATTGCCAATGGCAGATCCAAACGTCAAGTCGGCACCATGGCCGATCATCTCCAGCGAAAAATGAAGGACCACGGGCTCAAAGGCGTCGCCGCCGAGGGCCTCGCCAACTGCGACTGGGTGCTGATCGACGCCGGCGACGTGATCGTCCACCTGTTCAGGCCCGAGGTCCGCGATTTCTACAGCCTGGAAAGGATCTGGACCGGCGCCTCACGGCACCGCGAGGCGGCCCCGGCTTGACGGCTTGAACCACGTCCCGGCGGCGCAGGAGGGCGCAAACCGGGTCGAAGGACCTTTGAAACCGCGGGGGGAGACACCCCATGCGCCTCGTCGTCGCCGCCGTCGGGAGATGGAAAGCCGGGGGGAAAGCCGGGCCCGAACGCGCGCTCTTCGAGCATTACGCCCGCCGCATCACACTTCCGTTTGATCTCAAGGAAGTAGAAGAAAAAAAACGGCTCAAGCCGGCACCCCTGAAAAAACGCGAGGCCGGGCTTTTGCTGGCCCAGGCGCCGAAGGACGCCGTCATCGTGGCGCTGGATGAAAAGGGCAAGGCACTTTCCAGCACCCAGCTCGCCCAGGAACTGGGGCGCTGGCGGGACGACGGCGCCAAGCACGTGGTGTTCATGATCGGCGGCGCCGAGGGCTTGGACGAATCGGTCAGGGAGCGCGCCAGGCTGGTGCTCAGCCTCGGCCCCATGACATGGCCGCACATGCTGGTGCGCCCCATGCTGGCGGAACAGATTTACCGCGCTCAGTGCATCCTCTCGGGCCACCCTTATCACCGGGGCTGAAGGGCGCCGCTTGGAGGGCATAAGGAACCTGAAGTTAACGCTCCGCTAACGACCTCTCGGGTATCGTATTTTTCGCCTGAAACTCTATATTGCAGCCATGTCCGATTCTTCCGAACCAAACACCCGTCCCAGGCCCGTCGTCCTTTGCGTCCTCGATGGTTGGGGCGTGCGCGACGAGACGGACCACAACGCCATCGCGCTCGGCCGAACCCCCAACTGGGACCGGCTGACGGCGTCGGCACCGGCGGCGCGGCTCGACGCGTCCGGCGAGGAGGTCGGGCTGCCGGCCGGGCAGATGGGGAATTCCGAGGTCGGCCACATGAACCTGGGCGCCGGGCGCATCGTCATGCAGGCCCTGCCCCGCATCAACGCCGCCATCGCGGCCGGAGAGCTGGTGGAAAATCCCCGCCTTAGGGACTTCATCGAAAAATTGAAAGCGAGCGGCGGCACGTGCCATCTGATGGGGCTGGTCAGCCCCGGCGGCGTGCATTCCCATCAGGATCATTTCCCGGCCCTGGCCGCCATCGTCGCCGGGGCCGGGGTGCCGGTCGCCGTGCACGCCTTTCTCGATGGCCGCGACACACCGCCCAAAAGCGCCAAGGATTTCCTGACGGTGCTTGGCGCGGCGTTGCAAGAGGCCGAGGGGTCCGAACGCATCCGCGTCGCCACCGTTTCCGGGCGCTATTACGCCATGGACCGGGACCAGCGCTGGGATCGCATCGAAAAGGCCACCCGAGCCCTTGTCGAATCGTCAGGCGACCGGGCGGTGGATCCCATCATCGCCGTCCAGGCCAGTTACGCCCAGGGCGTCACCGATGAATTCATGGTCCCGGCGGTGATCGGCGATTACGCCGGCATGAACGACGGCGACGGCCTGTTGATGGCTAATTTCCGCGCCGATAGGGTTCGCCAGATTCTCACCGCCCTGGCCGATCCAGGTTTCGGCGAGTTTGACCGGGTTAAAGCTCCCGATTTCCCGGCCCTTCTCGGCATGACCGAATATTCCTCGGCCCTGAATGGCCTTTTCGGCGCCCTGTTCCCGGCCGAGATCCTGGAAAACATCCTCGGCCAAGTCGTCGCCGATAACGGCCTGACCCAGCTCCGCATCGCCGAGACGGAAAAATACGCCCATGTGACGTTCTTCCTCAACGGCGGGCGCGAAGAGGAATTCCCCGGCGAGGAACGAATCCTGGTGCCGTCGCCCCAGGTCGCCACCTATGACCTTAAACCCGAGATGTCGGCCGACGAGGTCACCGACAACCTGGTCCGGGTCATCGGTGAAGGCTTCTTCGACCTCATCGTCGTCAATTACGCCAACGGCGACATGGTCGGCCACACCGGCGTCCTGGAGGCCGCCGTCAAGGCCGCGGAATGCATCGACCGCTGCCTCGGCCGCCTGGAAAAGGCGGTCACGGAAGCCGGCGGCGTGCTGTTGATTACGTCTGATCACGGCAATTGCGAAAGGATGCTGGATGAAGACGCCGATCAACCCAACACCGCCCACACCATGAATCTGGTGCCGGTGTTGATGGTCAACGCGCCGGATCGGGTCGAGGGACTCCGGGACGGGCGTCTTTCGGACATCGCGCCGACGATTTTGGAGCTTATGGGGCTGGCGCCGCCGGACGAGATGACCGGGCGTTCGTTGATCGAAGCCTCCCCGCAGGCAGGCGGCGCCGAACCCGCCGCGGCCCAATAAGGCGGGCCGGTGGCCGTGAAAATCAATAAAATTCAATGCATTAAGGGGTTCCGGGCCTTTGTCGCCGCGATGTTGTTGGCGATGGTCTGGGCGGTTCCGGCGGGGGCGGCATCCGACAGGGCCGGCGGCGGCAAGGACGGCAAGAACGCCGGCAAACGCCTCGAAGAGGTCAAGCGCGCCCTTGGCGAAGGCCGCGAAAAGGCGCGGCAACTGAAAAAGAAAGCCCAGGCCATCGAACGGGACCTGGCGACGCTGCGCCGCGACATGGTCGCCGCCGCCTACATCATCCAGGAACAGGAACGCCGGGCGACGGGGCTCGTCAAGGTGTTGGTGGAATTGAAGGCCGAGGAAGAGGCCAAGCTGGCCCGGCTCACCACCCGGCGCGGACAACTGGCCGGAATCCTGGTCGCCCTGCAGCGGATTGCCCGCTATCCGCCGGAAGCTTTGATGACCCAGCCCATGCCCCCCGCCGATACGGTGCGCAGCGCCATTCTGCTGCGTGCCGTGGTCCCTGAAATCGAGGGCCGGGCGCGTCGCCTGCGCGACGACCTCGAGGGCCTGTCCCAGGCGCGGCGCGAGATGGCGGAAAAAAAGACCCAACTGGCCAATATCACCGCCGGCCTGGAAAGGGAGCACAAGCGATTGGCGGTGCTGTTCGGTCAGAAAACCGCGCTCAAGCACCGGACACTGGCTGAAAGGCGGGCCGAAGCCCGCCACTTGAAGTCCTTGGCCGGCGAGGCGGCGACCCTGCGCGAGCTTTTGAACCGTTTGACCAAGTCCCGCCGGATCGCGCGCCGGCCGAAACGTCCCCAGACCGAAAGAACGGCACCCCTCGAAACCGGCGAAACCGTGGCCGGGCTGCCGGCCGGGCTGACGGGTGCGCCGATCAGCGGCCAGCGCGGCAAACTGCCGCCGCCCGTTGTCGGGCGTATCGTCGGACGCTACGGTCAAACGACACGGACGGGCCTAACCAAGAAGGGCATTTCCCTGCAAACGGCCCCCGGGGCCCAGGTCGTGGCCCCTTATGAAGGGCGCGTCGTTTATGCCGGTAAATTTCGTGGATATGGGGAACTCTTGATCATCGAACACGGCGAGGGATATCATAGCCTTCTTTCCGGCTTGGCCCGGATCGACAGCACGATGGGCCAATGGGTGGTGGCCGGTGAACCCGTCGGCGTCATGGGCCGCCCCGATAACGCAAAACCGGTCCTCTACGTCGAACTCAGGCGCAATGGTCAGCCGATCAACCCGTTACCGTGGCTGTCGGCGCAAAGATAAGGTGAGCGAATGAAAACACGGATGTTACTGGCGGCGGGCGCTGTCGCTCTTTTGGTCTTTCCGGCCCTGGCCGCCGAGACAAAGAAAAACGATGCCGATACCTATCGGCTGTTGAACCTTTTCGGCGACGTTTTCGAGCGCGTCAGGTCCGATTACGTGGAAGCGCCGACGGACCAGGAAATGATCGAAGCCGCGATCGCCGGTATGCTGGCGGCGCTGGACCCCCATTCGTCCTACCTTAACGCCAAAAGTTTCCGCGACATGCAGGTCAACACCCGGGGCGAGTTCGGCGGCCTCGGTATCCGCGTCACCATGGAAGGCGGTTACGTCAAGGTGATCTCGCCGATCGACGACACGCCGGCGTTTCGCGCCGGGATCAAGCCCAGCGACCTGATTTCGCACCTGGACGGCGAAAGCGTCCAGGGCCTGACCCTTAATCAGGCGGTCGACAAGATGCGGGGCAAGGTCGGCAAGGACATCAAGCTGACCATCCTCCGCGAAGGCATGAAACCCTTCGACGTCACCATCACCCGGGCGGTGATCAAGATCACCTCGGTGCGTTCGCGTGTCGAAGAAAAAGTCGGCTACATCCGGATTACCTCATTCAACGAGCAGACGGACAAGGGCCTAAAAAGGGAAATGGCCAAGATCAAGAAAGAAATCGGCAGCGACCTTCAAGGAATCATCCTCGACTTGCGCAACAATCCCGGCGGACTTTTGGATCAGGCCATCGCCGTCGCCGACGCCTTCCTGGACAAGGGCGAAATCGTTTCGACCCGGTCCCGCCGGCCCGAGGACACGCAACGCTTCAACGCCAAGCCCGGCGACCTGGGCGATCAACTGCCGATGGTGGTGTTGATTAACGGCGGCTCGGCCTCGGCTTCGGAAATCGTTGCCGGCGCCCTTCAGGACCACCGCCGCGCCGTCCTTCTCGGCACCAAGTCCTTCGGCAAGGGCTCGGTACAGACGATCATTCCGTTGCCGGGTCACGGCGCCATGCGCCTGACCACGGCGCGGTATTACACCCCGTCCGGGCGTTCCATCCAGGCCAAGGGTATCGAGCCCGACATCAAGGTCGAACAGGCCCGGATCGAAAGCATTGAAACGCCGAAACGGCGTCGCGAATCCGATTTACGCAACGCCCTCGATAACGGCGACAAAAAGGACCAGGGGAAAAAACCGGATGCCAAGCCGCAGGCCAAGAAATCGAAAACCGACGCCGAGGGCGAAAAGCCGGCGGACAAGCAGGATTATCAACTTGCCCGCGCCCTGGATCTTTTGCGCGGTTTGGCGCTGTTATCGGGTAAAATGGTGACGACGACCAATTAACGAGGCGGCCGGACGCCTATACGCCTGAGCCGGCCCAAACCACCCCGGGGAGAATGAACGGACAAGCCAAAGGGGTGAGAACGTGAAGATTCCTAAACTGCCGAAACTGCCGGGCCTTCCGAAGCTCCTGAAGGTGTCGAAGCTGACGAACCTCTTCAAGAAAAAGACGGACATCGACGACGACGAACTCGACGACTCCGACAAAGACGCCGGGGACGCCGGGGATGCCGAAGGCACGCCCGGGGGCGCCAGTGACGCGCCGCCGTCCGATGACGGCGATGATCCCGATTTCAGCGATGACGACGATGACGACCTAGAAAAAAAAGAAAGACGCAACCCCCTGATGATCGCCGCCGCCGGGGCTTTCGTGCTGTTCGCCGGTATCGCCGGCGGCGCCGGGTGGTGGTATTTCAGCGGCGACGAGGCCGGCCCGGCGAAGACGGCGGCCACAACCACCGTCAAGACGCGCGATCCTTCCAAGGGGCCGATGGTGGGAATGGCGATGCCGCCCAAACCCGGCACGCCGAACGCCTTTTTGAACCCACTCTCCGGTTCGGCCAAAAAACCGGGGACGATGGCGGCCCCTCCCCGGGCCCCGGGAGCCCCTCTCAGCCCACCCCCCGGAGGAACGGCGGCGAACCCTGGGGAACCGTCATATGCCCGCACGTCAGGCGATATCGGCGGCCGCTTCGGCGGACGGGCCAATCCGCTTGGTGGATCCCTCAACGCCCTCGGCGGCGCGACTCAGGAAAAGGGCACCGGCCTCACTATCCCGGCGGTGACGTCGGTCACCCTCCGGACCATCCCCAATTACAGCCCCCCCGGCACGCCGTTGGGTCCGACCCCCGATGCCCGCCTGATCGAGAAAAAGGAAGGCCTGCCGGGCCCTCTGCCCATCGTCGGCAAGGACGGCACCGAGCCCTGGCAGGTTTATGCCCGCTCCTATAAAGCCGAAGAACCCGGGCTTCAGGTCGCCATCGTCATCATCGGCTTGGGGCTCAGCCGGGCGGCGACCATGTCCGCCATCAACAAGCTGCCGCCACAGGTCACCTTGGCGCTCGACCCCTACGCCAACGACCTCAGCGACTGGCTGGTGCGCTCCCGACTGGTCGGCCACGAGGTCATGGTGACCCTGCCCATGGAAAGCGAGCGCTTTCCCATCCACGACGCCGGCCCTTATTCGATGAATACCAGCCTCAAGGTGGAGGAAAACATCAAACGCCTGGAGTTGGTGTTGAGCCAGTTCAGCGGCTATTTCGGCGTCGCCACGGTGATGGGGTCCAGGTTCGGCACCTCGGCCAAGCTGCTCAAGCCCGTTCTCGAGGTTTTGAAGGCCCGCGGCCTGATGCTGCTTGTCACCGGCCCCCAGAAGGACCTTTTGGCGCCCAAAATCGCCGCCAAGATCGGCCTGCCCCGGGCCGTCAGCGACCTGACCCTCGACGATGAGCCGTCGCGCTCCGAGATCGAGATAAAGCTGATGCGGTTGGAGGAAATCATCCGCGAAAACAAGTTCGCCATCGCCGTCGCCCGGCCTTATCCGGTAACCATCGCCCGATTGGCGGCCTGGATCAAGAAGTTGAAGGGTAAAAAGATTACCCTGGTTCCGGTTTCGGCATTGGCCAACAAACAGACCCTGGAATAATAGGGAACCCCATGAACGGCGAAAAATTGAAGAAGGCGGCCGGCCTTCCCTATCGGCCGGGCGTCGGCGCAATGCTGCTCAACGGCGAAGGAGAAGTTTTCGTCGGCCGGCGTTCCGGCGTCAGGCGCGGAAACGTCTGGCAAATGCCGCAAGGCGGCATCGATAACGGGGAAACCCCGGCCATGGCGGTGAAGCGCGAGCTGGCGGAGGAAACCGGCACCGACAAGGCCGATATCATCGCCGAAACAAAAGGATGGCTGACCTACGACCTGCCCGATGACCTTATCGGCGTGTCGTGGGGCGGCAGGTACCGGGGCCAGACGCAGAAATGGTTCGCCCTCCGGTTCACCGGGCTCGATGCCGATTTCGACCTCAACGCCCACGGCCAGCCGGAATTCACCGATTGGAAGTGGGTCGCCATGGCGGAACTTCCGAGGCTGGTGGTACCGTTCAAGCGGCGGCTTTACGACCAAATCCTGGCCGAGTTCCAAGACCTGGCGGAACCGAAAACGACCGGGGGTTGATGGCATTACAGCTTTTCGGCGGCTTCGTGGTCCTGGGGGTGTCGGCCGAGGTTTTCATCGGCGGCGGTATCGTATGGACCGGGATTTTCCGGGTTCCGCCGCTGGTGACAGGCATGACGGTGGTGGCCATCGGCACCTCGGCAACCGTTGAAGAGCCTTGAGGTGGGGATATCCGTTAGACAAGGCCTTTGCCGATAGAGAAATTTGATTTACATAAAAAGCCGACCCATGGGCATCGGCGGTGCACCCGTTTCTTGCTGTGCGGATGCGGTGATTGGCGAGACAAACATGACCAGTTTTCGTTTTGGCGACCTTCCGTGGCGGGCCAAGGCCTCCTATGTGGCCCATGCCTTCAAGGCGGCCGTCAAACAGCACCACGGGTGGATGAGGCCGCTTCTGTCCCGTTACATCGACTCCGAAGGAGTGATCTTGGACATCGGCGGCCATGCGGGGCAATACGCCAAGCTCTTTGCCCGTATGGCCAGGCATGGCCGGGTCTATTCCTTCGAGCCCAGCAGCTATGCCTGCTCGATCCTTCGTCTCGCCATTAGGATCAACGGTTTTTCCAATATCCACCTGGTGGCCAAGGGATTGAGCGATCAAACCGGCAGCCAGATCCTCAATACCCCGCTCAAGGACAGCGGCACTTTCAGGTACGGCCTCGCGCACATGGGCGAGATAGACCGGGCGGGCCCGTATCACCACCAGGAGGTGCCGGTCACCACCATCGACCGTTTCGCCGCCGACGAAGGCCTCCGGCGCCTGGATTTCATCAAGATGGACGTCCAAGGCTGGGAAATGCGCATCCTCGAGGGGGGCACCCAAACCATTACGCGCTATCGTCCCGTCATGCTGGTCGAACTCGTCGATGAGCAATTGTCGCAAGTCGGCGACAGCCTGAAAGCGGCTTGGGGGCTTCTCGAATCATGGGGATACCGGGCCGCCATCTGCATTGACGGAAAAGACCTGACGCCGCTTGAGGCGCCCCGGGACGGCGATATTTTCTGGCTGCCGGACTAGCGCCGGGCGGATAGTTCCCGACCGAATTTGTTTCGGCATGAAAACGGCTCTTATTATCCTCCTCCTGGGCGGCCTGTTGGCCTTCACCGTCGGCGTCAGCGCCTACGTGTGGTGGCAGTTGGAGGATGTGGGATTGGGCGTCCATGGAACCATTGCCTTGATTTTGGGCCTTGTGTTCACCTTCGCAACGGGGGCGGGCCTGATGCGGTTGATGGTTTACAGCCATAAACCCCGACACGACGATGACCTTCGGTAAATGCGGTCACGGCAGGGTTTGCGGCGCCCCTTGCATCGGTGCCGGCGATCCCCCATTCTCCGCCGATGAATGAAAAAGCGTTGAAAACGGCCCTGATTACCGGCGCCGGGCGCCGGATCGGCCGTTCCGTGGCCTTGGACCTGGCGGCGGCGGGCTGGACGGTGGCGGTCCATTACAACCGTTCGGAGGCCGAAGCCCGGGCGGTGGCCGATGAAATTTCCACCAATGGCGGCAAGGCGGCGACCGTTCAGGCGGACCTCGCCGTCGAAGAGGAAGCAGCCGGGCTGATCGACCGGGTGTCGGCGGAAATCGGCCCCTTGGGGTGTCTTGTCAACAATGCCTCGGTGTTCGAGAAAGATACCCCCCGGACGGTGACCAAGGAATCCTGGGAAACCCACATGCAGGTGAACTTGCGCGCCCCGTTTCAGCTTACCCAGGCGTTTGCCGCCGCTCTGCCGGATGGCGTCGAAGGCAATGTCATCAACCTGATCGACCAGCGGGTATGGAACGTGACGCCGTACTTCACGTCCTATACGGTCAGCAAGGTGGCGCTTTGGGGGTTGACCCAGAACCTGGCGCTGGCCCTGGCGCCGATGATCCGGGTCAACGCCATCGGCCCCGGGCCGACCCTTCCCAGCATTCACCAGACGCAAGAACAGTTCGAACGCCAATGGTCGGCATTGCCGCTCAAACGCCAGGTGTTGCTGGAAGAAATCTGCCGGGCCGTGAGATTCCTTCTTGACGCCCCGTCCATTACCGGGCAAATGATCGTCCTCGATGGCGGTCAGCACCTGGGCTGGGCGCCGGGAAAGCCGGACGGAAAATTATCCTAATCAATTGAAATAAAAGAAAAAATTAAGACCAAAGGAAGCCTTCAACGATAGCCGTATCAGACCGGCAATAGACGGGAAAAGAAAATGACGGCAAACCCTATCAAACTCGTAAAACCGAACCGCATCGCCGATGCCAAAAGAGCCCTCCGCCATGTGTTTATCCGCGATCTGATGTTGCCGTGTTCCATCGGCATCCATCACCATGAAAAAATCACCGAACAACGGGTTCGCATTAATCTTGATTTGGCGGTGCTGGAAGACGACCAGCCGATCGACGATGACATCCGTAACGTCATTTGTTACGAGCATCTGGCCAAGGGTATCGAGGAAATCGTCGGACGCGGCCACGTCAATCTTGTCGAAACCCTGGCCGAAAATATCGCCGCCATGTGTCTCAAAGACGGCCGCGTAAAGTCGGCGCGGGTCCGAGTCGAGAAACTAGATATACTCGACGATGCGGAAAGCGTCGGCGTGGAAATCGAAAGGTTTAATTCTTAAGTATAGATTCGTTTTTTAAATAGCCTTACTGAACGATTCCGAAACAGCCATTTGCCGATACCCGAACCACAAGTTTTGCACAGGCCGTTCAATTGTGTCAGTTTGTGTCTGCTTTATTTCAAATTTCAAATTTGACCTTTTGATTCACTCCCGGATATTAAAAAAATTATTTTAATCAATAGGTTAAGGGATTGCCTAAAAAATAGGCAATTTAATAAAAATCTCATTATGTTAAGGGCATGCGACCGGAAGAAGGGCTTTTCAACAACGTTATCCACAGGTTTGGTGGATAGATTAGGGAGCTTTAAAATCAAATCTCAACCGAAAATAATATAATCCCGCCCGTTACCCCAATCGAATTCTTCGTAGTGCATGCCCAGGTATGACTGAACGGCAAAAACAGACACCCAAAGCGGCCAAACTTTCTTCCGCCGGCGTTCCCGTCGCCGGTGCAACGGTGATCGAGGGGTATCTTAAGGCCCTGCCCGGCGCGCCCGGGGTCTATCGGATGATCAACACCAAAAGCGACGTGCTTTATGTCGGCAAGGCGAAGAACCTGAAGAAAAGGGTCGCTAGCTACACCCGCCCCGACCGGCAGCCGGTCCGCACCCGGCGCATGATCGCCGAAACCGCGTCCATGGAATTCGTCACCACCCATACCGAGGCCGAGGCGCTGTTGTTGGAATCCAACCTCATCAAGCGCTATCGGCCGCGCTACAACATCCTTCTGCGCGACGATAAATCCTTTCCGTCGATCCTGTTGACCGGCGACCATGCTTTCCCGCAGGTCCTTAAACACCGGGGCGCGCAGAGCCGCGAAGGGGACTATTATGGCCCTTTCGCCTCCGTATGGGCCGTCAACGAGGCCCTGGCGACCCTGCAACGGGCATTTTTGCTGCGCTCTTGCACCGACACCGTGTTCGCCCACCGCACCCGGCCCTGCCTTTTGCATCAGATCAAGCGCTGTTCGGCGCCGTGCGTCGGGCGCATCAGCGAAGCCGAATACCGGGCTTCGGTCGAGCACGCCCGGGCCTTCCTGACCGGCGGATCGCGGAAAATCCAGCACCATTTCGCCCGCCTGATGCAGGACGCCAGCGATGCCGAGGAATACGAAAAAGCGGCCAGCTACCGGGACCGCATCAGGGCGTTGACGCGCATACAGGCGCACCAAGACATCAACCTCAAGGGCGTCGGCGATGCCGACGTCATCGGCGTCCACCAAGCCGGAGGCCAGACCTGCATTCAGGTATTTTTTTTCCGCGCCGGCGCCAACTTCGGCAACCGCGCCTATTTTCCCAGTCACGCCCGGGACGAGGATGCGGAGGCGGTGCTGGAGGCTTTCCTGGGCCAGTTTTACGCCAAGGCCCTGCCGCCAAAAACGGTCTTCGTCAGCCACCCGCCGCCGAACCGGAAACTGTTGGCCGAGGCGTTGTCCGTCCGCGCCGGGCGGACCGTCCGTCTGGTCCGGCCCCAGCGCGGCGACAAGCGGAACCTGATCAACCACGTGCTCACCAACGCTCGCGAAGCGCTTGCCCGGCGCATGGCCGAAAGCGCCTCGCAACGGCGCCTTTTGGAAGGGCTGGCCCAGGCCCTGGACCTGGATGGGCCGCCGGAAAGGATCGAGGTCTTTGATAACAGCCACGTTTCCGGGGCCAAGGCGGTCGGCGCCCTGATCGTCGCCGGACCCGAGGGCCTGATGAAAAAGGCCTACCGCAAGTTCACCATCCGCGGCGCCAAGCAGACCGGCGCCCCGGCGGGGAACGACGGCGGGTTTTCGCCGGGCGACGACTACGCCATGATGCGCGAGGTGCTGTCCCGGCGCTTTTCCAGGGCGCTTAAGGAAGATTCGGACCGTACCGCCGGCACGTGGCCGGACTTGGTCCTTGTCGACGGCGGCAAGGGGCAGTTGGGGGTGGCGCTGGAGGTGTTCGAGGATCTGGGGATCGAAGGCGTCACCGTGGCTGCCATCGCCAAGGGCCCGGACCGTCACGCCGGGCGCGAGCGCATATATCTGCCCGGCCGCGAACCCCTGACCCTGCCTCCCCGCGACCCGGTGCTTTTCTTTTTGCAAAGGCTGCGCGACGAGGCCCACCGCTTCGCCATCGGCGCGCATCGGGACAAGCGTTCGAAATCGTTGACGCGCTCGCTGCTGGACGATATCCCATCCATCGGGGCGAAACGAAAAAAGGCGTTGCTGCATCACTTCGGCGCCGCCAAGGCGGTGGCCGAGGCCGGCCGCGCCGACCTGGAGGCGGTAGACGGAATCAGCAAGACCACCGCCAACCGTATCTACGAGTGGTTTCATCCGGACGGTTAGTGGCGTCGAGGGTCCGGGAGGGTTAGAATGCGCCACTTTAAAACCGAAGGTGGGACATGGTTATCAATCTGCCAAATATCCTGACTTTTTCGCGGATCGCGGCCATCCCGGTGCTGATCGCCCTGTTGCTGTTCGTCGGCGACCCGGCGGGAAGCTGGCTGGCCTTTGCCGCCTATACCTTGGCCTGCATCACCGATTTCTTCGACGGTTACCTGGCCCGCGCCTGGCACCAGCAATCGGCCCTGGGGCGTTTTCTTGACCCGATCGCGGACAAGCTTCTGGTGGCGTCGGTGTTGCTTGTCCTGGTCGGGATCGACCGCATTTCCGGGCTTACGGTGCTACCGGCGGCGGTCATCTTGTGCCGCGAAATCCTGGTCTCTGGCTTGCGCGAATTCCTGGCTCAGGTCCGGGTCAGCGTACCTGTGACGACCATGGCGAAATGGAAAACGACCATTCAGATGCTGGCCTTGGGGTTCCTTATGGTCGGCCCGTCGGGCCCGGATTTCGGTCCCCTGACCACCACCGACATCGGCGTTTACGGGCTGTGGGCGGCGGCGGTGCTGACGATGGTGACCGGATACGATTACCTGGTGGCCGGGCTCAAGTATATCAACGAAACCGACAACGCCCCCGCCGCCAAGCGGCCCGCGGCTTCCGACACCGTCGACGGGGACAAGGGTTGAAACATCATGAAAATCTTCGGCCTTGTGGGATGGAGCGGCAGCGGCAAGACGACGCTGTTCGCCAAGCTGGTGCCGGAACTGATCGGCCGGGGATTCACCGTGTCGACCATGAAGCACACCCACCACAACTTCGACATTGACAAGCCGGGCAAGGATTCGCACGAACACCGGCTCGCCGGGGCGACCGAGGTGTTGCTCACCGGCGCCAAGCGATGGGCGCTGCTGCACGAAAACCGGGATGCGCCGGAACCGCCTATCGACGACCTGTTGGCCCGCATGCAGGACGTCGACTTAGTGCTGATCGAAGGCTTCAAGTCCCACGGTCATGAGAAAATGGAAGTCCACCGGCCCGCCGTCGGCAAGCCGCTGTTGTGCGCGGACGATGCGACCATCGTCGCCGTGGCCACCGACGCCGACCTCGACGGCTTGTCGGTGCCGGTCCTCGACCTTGAAAACGTCAAGGCCATTGCCGATTTCATAATCGGCCAAGTGGGGATCGAGGCCCGGTCCCCGGAAAAGGAAGTCCGCGATGGCGCAGCTTAAGGACGATTGTTTCGCCTTCGGTGGCGAGTTGACACCGCTGGCCGATGCCCTCGCTATCTTGAGCGACCGCGTGCGCCCGGTGGCGGGGGTGGAAACCGTGTCCCTTCGCCATGCGGCCGGGCGGATTCTGGCCGAGGATATCATCGCCGATCGCGACGTGCCGCCTCACGACAACAGCGCCGTCGACGGCTATGCGGTCTATTTCGACGATCTCGACCCCGACGGCGAAACCCGGCTCAAGGTTACGGGCCGCATCGCCGCCGGTCACCCCCTGGGCCGCCCGGCCGAAAAGGGCGAGGCGTTTCGCATCTTCACCGGCGCTCCGATGCCCGCCGGCGCCGACGGCACTCAGGCCAGCGGCCCGGACACGGTGTTCATGGAGGAAGACTGTGAGGCAGACGGGGAGGAAGACGGCGATTCCGTGATCCTGCCCGCCGGATTGAAACGAGGGTCGAACCGGCGCAACGCCGGCGAGGACATCGAAAAGGGTTCCGTCGTCGTCAAGGCCGGGCGGCGGCTCCGGGCCCAGGAAGTCGGCGTCGCCGCCTCCGTCGGGCGCTCGGAGGTGGCCGTCTACCGGCTCCTTAGGGCGGCCGTGTTGTCGACCGGCGACGAGGTCCGAGACCCGGGCGGGGACGCGCCCGAGGGCTGCATCTTCGACGCCAACCGCTACGCCGTCATCGCGCTTCTGGAAGGGCTGGGGGCGATTGTGACCGACCTCGGAATCCTCGAGGACGACACCGAGGCCATCGCCGGGGCGTTGAAGGACGCCGCACCCGGCCATGATCTGCTGGTGACCTCGGGTGGGGTTTCGTCCGGCGAGGAAGATCATGTGCGCGACGCCGTCGAAAGCCTGGGACAAATCCATTTCTGGCGTCTGGCGATCAAGCCCGGCCGGCCCATTGCCTTGGGCCAGGTCGGCGGCGTGGCGTTCCTGGGGCTCCCCGGCAACCCGGTGGCGGCGATGGTGACGTTCATGGTCATCGGCCGACCCTTGGTGCTACTGCTGTCGGGCATGGCCGAGGTCACCCGGCCGCGCTTCCCGGTCGAGGCCGGGTTCGACTACAAGAAAAAGCTGGGCCGGCGCGAATGGGCGCGGGTGAAGCTGGAAAGCAACGGCGACGGGCGGCCGGTGGCGATGAAGTGCCATTCCTCCGGCGCCGGCATTCTGACCTCCATGGTCGAAGCCGACGGCCTGGTGGAACTGCCCGAGGACACGGAAACCCTGGAAAAAGGCGCCATGGTCAATTTCCTGCCGTTCAACGAGGTCACGGGGAGGTGACGGGATGAAGATCCTTTATTTCGCCTGGCTGCGCGAAAAGGCCGGCATCGCCGAGGAAGACGTCTCGCCGCCCGAGACCGTGACCACGGTGGCGGAACTGGTGGAATGGATGAAGTCCCGGGGTGGCGGCTTCGCCGAAGCCTTTGCCGATGAAGGCATGGTGCGCGTCGCCGTCAACCAGGAACACGTGCGGACGGACCATCCGGTGGCCGCCGGCGACGAAATCGCCTTTTTTCCGCCGATTACCGGCGGCTGACAAAAGCAAACAGCCCCCGGTGCTTGGGTTATAATCGGGCTTGGGAACAGAGGATGAAGCCATGATCAGGGTGCAGGCCGAGGATTTCGACGTCGGCCGGGAACTGGAAAAGCTGTCGGACGGCAACCACGGCGTCGGCGGGGTATGCAGCTTCGTCGGGCTGGTCCGCGACATCGCCGGCGACAAGACGATCAAGGCGATGACCCTCGAGCATTACCCGGAAATGACCGAACCGGCCTTGGCCAAGATCGAGGCCGAAGCGCATGACCGCTGGCCGTTGGAGGAAACGCTGATCATCCACCGTTACGGGCGGTTGGAACCGGGCGACCGCATCGTCCTGGTGGCCGCCGCCTCGGCCCACCGCGAGGCGGCTTTCGAAGCATGTCATTTCCTGATCGACTGGCTGAAGACCCAGGCGCCGTTCTGGAAGCTGGAAGAAACCCCCGATGGCGGACAATGGGTGGATGCGCGCTCTTCCGATGGCCGGGCGGCCGAGCGTTGGCTGGCCGATAAGCCCCAGGATAAACCCCAGGATAAACCCCAGGATAAACCCAAGGGCAAGCCCGGCGCGGCGGAATAAGGCCATGGCCGACAATCTAGACTGGCCCCGCAAGGCCTACAGGAACGATAAATTCCTCAATTCAAAGGACGCCCGGGTACTGCGCATCCTTTCCGAATACATGGAACCCGAGGCCCGCTTCGAGGAATTCCAGGTCCGCGACACGGTGGTGTTTTTCGGATCCGCCCGGTTCGTTCCCCGCGACGAGGCGGAAAAGCGGCTGAAGGCCGCGCAAGACAACGGCGGCGACATCAAAGCCGCCGAGCGCGATTTGAAAATGTCCGCCTATTACGAGGCCGCGCGCCAACTGGCGGGGCGGCTGACCGAATGGTCGAAAAACCTGGAGGGCGAGGATTCCCGCTTCATCGTCTGTTCCGGCGGCGGCCCCGGGATCATGGAAGCGGCCAACCGGGGCGCCAGCGAGGCGGCCGGCATCAACGCCGGGCTCAACATTTCGCTGCCCCTCGAACAGGCCGACAATCCCTACGTCACCCGCGAGTTGAACTTCGAATTCCACTACTTCTTCATGCGCAAGTTCTGGTTCGTTTATCTGGCCAAGGCGATCATCGTCTTCCCCGGCGGCTTCGGCACCATGGATGAATTCTTCGAGGTGATGACCCTGATGCAGACCGAGAAGCTGACCAAACCGATCCCCATCGTGCTCTACGGCAAGGAATTCTGGGACGACGTGTTGGACCTGAAGGCGCTGGTCAAATTCGGCACCATCGGGCCCGAAGACCTGGAGCTGTTTTTCCAAACCGACACGGTGGACGAAGCCTTCGATTTCATTACCAAAGAGCTTCTGGAAAAGTCCCTCGGCACGCCAGGCGGGTGTTTGTAGTGCAGGGCGGATGCCATGGGCAGGAAATTCGACGCCAATCTTCCCGACATGACCGATAAGGAACTTTATGCCGTCGATGAAACCAGCCTCGATGTCCAGAGCCTCCGCGCCCTGCATCACGAGATCGCGTACCGGGAGAGCCTAAAGGAAGAGGAAAACGCTCCGGACAACGCCCCGGAAAACGGCGATAAAGGCCGCGAAGCGTGGCGGGCCGAATGGATGCGATGGGCCGTCGGTCTGGCGGTGACCATTGGCCTCGCCCTGGCGTTCGGCTCCTGGGGAACGGATTAGGTTGGAAGGAACCCGCCGGCGGGCGCCTTTAAGCCGCCTATTCCGCCGCCGACTGGGCGTCTGCGTCTTCCTTGCCGACGGCCTTGTCGTAGTCTTCCATCATCCACTGGGTGATCTCGCCGACGGAGAACTTGAGATCGTCGATCTCGCCCACGGGCGTCACCTCGGCGGCGGTGCCGGTGAGGAAGATTTCGTTCGCGTCCTTCAGCTCGCCGGGCATGATGACGCGCTCCACCACCTCGATGCCGCGTTGGCGCGCCAGGTCGATGACCGTGCGCCGGGTGATGCCGTCCAAAAAGCAGTCCGGCGTCGGCGTGTGCAGCTTGCCGTCGTCGAAAACCAGGAAGATATTGGCGCCGGTGGATTCGGCGACCCGTCCGCGCCAGTCGAGCATAAGGCAGTCGTCATAGCCCTCGGCCTCGGCGGCGTGCTTGGAAAGGGTGCAGATCATGTAAAGCCCGGCCGCCTTGGCCATGACCGGCGCCGTTTGCGGGTCGGGACGGCGCCAGTTCGAGGTCTTCAGGCGGATACCCTTCATCCGCGCCTCGGGCGAGAAATAGGACGGCCACGGCCAGGCGGCGATGGCGACGTTGATCCTGGTCGCCTGCGCCGACACCCCCATCATTTCGGAACCCCGCCAGGCCACCGGGCGCACATACCCATCGATGATATCGTTTTGCTTGCACGTCTCGATGCAGGCGGCGTCGATCTCGGCGATCGAATAGGGGAGCTCGAAACCGAGGATTTCGGCGGACAGGGCCAGGCGTTGGGAATGTTCGGTCAGTTTGAAGATCTTGCCGGCGTAGGAGCGCTCCCCCTCGAAAACGCATGACGCATAATGCAGCGCATGGCTGAGAACATGCAACCGGGCCTCGCGCCAAGGCACCATCTCGCCGTTGAACCAGATCACCCCGTCCCGGTCGTCGAAGGGAATGGCTTCCATGAAATACTCTTTCGTAAAAAGGATTTTCCGTCAAAGGTCCTTGCGTTGGGTATCATTCTTGGGCATATATGTCAATAACACTGACTTAAATTTGCCCGCCCCGAAGCGCGGCCCGCAAACGAACGGAGTTCGATCATGGCCGACACTGGATTAAGCGCCAAACAACCCGCCGATCCGCTTTTGCAAAGCGACGCCGGCCTGCGCCAGGCGATGGAGCTTCTGTTCTTCGCCTACCGGGATTTTACCGGCGAGGCCGATGCGCTGCTGGCCGATTTCGGCTTCGGGCGGGCCCATCACCGGGTCATTTATTTCGTCGGCGGCCATCCGGGGATGACCGTCTCGGAGTTGCTCGATATCCTCAAGATCACCAAGCAGAGCCTTTCGCGGGTCTTGGGGCAGTTGATCAAGGACGGCTTCATCCACCAGCGCACCGACGACACCGACCGCCGCCGCCGCCGGCTTTATCTGACCGCCAAGGGGGCCGGGCTTGAACGCCGCCTGACCGAACGTCAAAGCCGCCGCATCGCCGGCGCCTACCGGCAGGCCGGGCCCGCCGCCATCGAGGGATTCCGCGCCGTCCTTCGTGGTATCATCAACGAAGAAGACCGCCCGCGCGCCGCCCGCGCCGACCCGCCGCCGGCGGAGTGACGCCGGCGCGGCGGGAAAGGACCGGATAAAGCCCATGAACGCCGATCTTGCGCATGTTCTCGTCGTCGATGACGACGACCGCCTGAGGGATCTTCTAGGAAAGTTCCTGAGCGACCACGATTTCATGGTCGTCACCGCCGCCGATGCCGCCGACGCCCGGGAAAAGATGAAGACCCTTAGCTTCGACATCATTGTCCTGGATTTGATGATGCCGGGCGAAAGCGGCCTCGAATTCGCCGAGGACTTCCGCCGCCAAAGCGATGTGCCGATCCTGATGCTGACCGCCATGGGCGAGCCCGAGGACCGCATCGACGGTTTGGAACGGGGTGCCGACGATTACCTGGTCAAACCGTTCGAACCCCGGGAGCTGCTGTTGCGCATCAACAACATCCTCCGGCGGATGCCGATGCCAGGGAGCCCCCTCCCGGACGTGCGCATGGGCGAAGTGCTGTTCCAGCCGGAGCGGGGCGAACTCAGCCGCGCCGGCGAGCCGATCCGGTTGACCGACGTCGAGGCCTCGCTCCTGCATGCGCTGGCCCAACGGGCCGGGGAGATCCTCAGCCGTGAAGAGCTGATCGAACTGACTGGTGCCAGCGGCGGCGGCCGCGCCGTCGACGTCCAGGTGACGCGCCTCAGGCGCAAGATCGAACAGAACCCGAAATTGCCCCGCTACCTGCGGACGGTGCGCGGCAAGGGTTACGTGCTGCGCCCCGATTAATACCAAGGAGCGGTGATAATGACTCATAGGGACGGCTTACCAAGGTTTTCGGCAAGGAGCGAACCGGGGGGCCACGGGGGGTGTCCCCCCGGCTATATAAATGCGGGGGGCGCCCCCACGACCCCCGGAGGGCGTCGGAAAGCCTTGACGATGCACCGCATCGCCCGCGACTTCCCTCCTACCCGACCAACCGCATGGACGATCTCTATGGGTCATTATCACCGTTCCTTGGTATGAAGGCCTGACCCCCATGGGACCCATGACCGTCACCATCAAGCGATTCCTGCCCAAGAGCCTGCTCGGCCGCTCTTTGTTGATCATCGTCATGCCGCTGGTGATCCTGCAGGTGGTGTCGGCGACGATCTTTTACGAGACCCACTGGGACAAGGTGACGCTCAAGCTGGCGCGGGGCGTGGCCGGCGATATCTCCGCCGTTATTACCCTCCTCAGGTTGAGTCCGGGGCCGGAGAACCGCGACTGGATTTTCGCCCTCGCCGCAAACCACATGGGATTCGATGTGTCCCTGGAGGAGGCAGCGGTGCTCCCCAACAGTTCCTGGACTCCGAGCGGACTGATGGAGCGGATGTTGGCCCGCGCCATGACCTCGCACGTCTCGAAGCCATTTTTGATCGACACCGAATCCCGCAATCGGCATGTCATCATCGATGTTCAGCTGTCCTCCGGCGTGTTGCGGGTGGCGACATCGCGCAAACGCCTGTTTTCGTCCACGGTTTATGTGTTCGTGATCTGGATGGTCGGCACCTCGTTGATCCTGTTCGCGGTGGCGACGGTTTTCATGCGTAACCAGGTCAAGCCGATCCGGCGGCTGGCCATCGCCGCCGATAATTTCGGCAAGGGCCGCGACGTTTCCAATTTCAAACCCGAAGGGGCGTCCGAGGTGCGCCAGGCGGGGTCGGCGTTCCTGATCATGCGGGAACGCATCGTCCGCCAAATCAGCCAGCGCACCGACATGCTGGCGGGGGTCTCCCACGACCTGCGCACGCCGTTGACGCGGATGAAGCTACAATTGGAAATGCTCGACGATCAAAAGGGCGCGGAAGAGTTGAAATCCGATATCGCCGAAATGGAGCACATGCTGGACGGGTACCTGGCCTTTGCCCGCGGCGAGGGGACGGAAGAACCGGAATCCACGGACCTGACGGCGCTTTTGAACGACGCCGTCGCTCAGGCCCGCCGCAAGGGGGGCGCCATCGACCTGCATACCGAAGGACCGTTAACGGTGTCGCTGCGGCCGAAAGCCTTTAAACGGTGCCTGACCAACCTCATCGACAACGCCCTGCAATTCGCCGAGCACGTATCGGTTCGCGCCGGAGAACGGGGCGACGCCATTGAGATCGCCATCGACGACGATGGCCCCGGAATTCCCGAAGACCAGCGCGAAGAAGTCTTCAAGCCCTTTTACCGGATCGAAGAATCGCGCAACCCGGGCACCGGCGGCGTCGGCCTGGGGTTGACCATCGCGCGGGACGTCATTCGCGGCCACGGGGGCGAAATCCGGCTCGGCGATTCTCCGAATGGCGGATTAAGGGTGCGTCTCAGGGTGCCGATCTGACATAAAAGCCACAAGTCCTTGATCGCAAAGGAAACCCTTTCCGCCCGGTTTTTCCACGGTGGACATCGGTGGACATCGGTCGGCATTCGGTGGGCAATCGGTGGGCAATCGGTCGACATCGGGTGGTCATTCGGTGGTTATCGGGTGGCCATTTGGGAGCTGGGGGGAGTCGGTAACGGGTGGTTTTTAAAACGTTTCGGAAGCCGGAAAAGGCGGTCGAACTTGATGGCGCCGCCAGGACGCCAGGGCAAAAAAAGACGCAAACTTTCCCATGCGCCCCCGGGATGTGCATTGACGTGGGTTGACGCGGGTTAAAGCTATTCACGATGTCAAAGAGCGATATTTTACTAAAGAAC
>JADFMB010000027.1 GCA_022564115.1 Pseudomonadota bacterium | reverse complement strand
GGGTCGTGCCGTCCATGACCGAGCGGTTGTTGCCTAGAGCGTCGAGGAACGCCTTGGCGAACGGCGAGTTCTCGCCGCCGCCCTTGTCGGCGACCGGCTCCAGCCCGCCCGAGGTGATCGCCACCCGGGCCCATTTGGACGCCATTTCCTTCCAGTAATCGCCGCCCTTCTTGCGCGAGCTCATGTCGACGGCGCGGGTCAGGGTGCCGGAATAGCAGCTATCGGCGACCACCATCACGTGCTTGGCGCTGAGGCCCTTCAAGGTGTCGGTGATGGTGGCGTTGGAGATCCAACGGCTGCGCCGTCCCGGCTTCGCGTCCACCGGCAACCAGTAGCCGCGGTCGACCTCTTCGTTGAGCCAGCCGTGGCCGGCATAATAGATCAGCAGGTTGTCTTTTTCGGTCAGGTTATCCTGGAAATCGTCGAAGGCGTCGATGATGTCGCTGCGAATGGGGTCGATCAGCAGCGTTACCTTGAATCCGTAATCGTCCTTCAAAACCTTCGCCACCGCCTCGGCGTCTTTGGTGGCCATTTCAAGTTTTGGCAGGTACTTGTATTCGTTGATGCCGATGATCAGCGCGTGATAGTTGCCGAAATCGATCTTGCTGGCGCTAGCCAGCCGTTGCAACACCGCGACTCGGGCCTTGGCCTCGGCGGCGTAGCGGCCACTGGGATATTTTTTCACGTAATCCTGGACCGACGCCAGTTCCGGGCTGTCCTTGACGGAATCCCAGTGGCGCTGTTCGACCTCTTTTTCCAGCCGCGCCATTTCGACGGCGCGGGCCTTGGCGGTTTTTTCGGCTTCCTCTTTCAGACGGACGATTTCCGCCTCGCGGGCCTTGTCGACCCCGCCGCCGCCGGCTTTGCGGGCTTCCTCGGCTTCTTTCTTCAGCCGCGCGATCTCAACCTGGCGGGCCTTGTCGGCTTTCTCTGCTTCCTGTTTCAGCTGCGCCATCTCGGCTTCGCGGGCCTTGGCGGCTTTTTCGGCTTCCTGTTTCAGCTTGGCGACATCGGCAGCGCGGGTTTCCTCGGCCTCGCGTATGATCCGGTCATATTCAGCCTTGCGGGCATTCTCGGCTTCCTGTTTCAGTTTGGCGATCTCGGCCAAGCGGGCTTTTTCCGCCTCGGCCTCGCGGACCTTGCGTTTGGCTTCGGCTTCCTGTTTCAGTTTGGCGATCTCGGCCAATTGGGCCTTTTCCGTTTCCTTCCTTAGCCGCGCCAGTTTTTCCTCGCGGGCCTTGCGTTCGACTTCGGCTTCCTGTTTCAATCTTGCCAACTCGGCCAAGCGGGCCTTTTCGGCTTCTTTGGCCTTTAGTTTTTGCCGTTCGACTTCAGCGACGAGCGCCTTGTCAGCCTCACTCCCGGTAAGAATCTTGGTCCCTTTTAATGCCAGGGTCGTCGTGCCCTTCGGGTATGTGACCCTTTTCAGGGCGTATTCGGTGGAGGTTCCCTCCTGAATGCCGCGAATCCATTTTCTTTCGGATTTTAAAATCAAACCGGAGTCCGGATGGTACCATTTGGTATCTAAATATTCTTCATCCCCGAATCTGAAATCATAAGTATCTACCACACCGCCAGTTGTATTCACCTTCACGACATACGTCGGGTAGCGGATTCCGTCGAGGTCCAATAATTCCGTACCGACAACTTCCAGGGTTACTCGCCAACCCCTGTCAGCGCTGGAAATGCTATGGCTAATACCTTCATCAAAATTTATTTCAGCCTTCTTGCCGACTTCCAGGGGCCAAAAGCTTTTTAGAACAGACTTGGCCTCTTCTTTGTATTCGGTCAGGGCTGTGAACCCACCGCGGGAATAAACCTGGTTTCCCTCTTTTCCGAACAGTCCGTAATAGCTGAACCATTTACGGCTGGCCGTTTTAACGGTGGTCGTAAATCCTTCGCTTTTGACGACTATGAATGACCAGCCTTCGTATTTGACCTTTGTGCCTTCCGGCAGCGGTTTGTATTCAGCCGGCGGCAGCGCATCGGTCTCGGTCTCGGTCTGGGTCTTGGTTTTGCCTGCCAAATACCCTAGTGCCGCCAGGAGCTTCTTATTAGAGGAGAATTTGGGATTTGAGACGCTTAATTTCCAAACCGCGTTATTCGAGGAATACAAAACGAATTGGTATTCCTCGAACCGGATGGAAAAGCATTCAGCATTGGATGGAAGCATGGCGAGAATGATGGTCGATTTAAATTTCATGCAAAACTGATCGTCTTCGGTCCACCATTTTCCTGTGCTGGTTTCAGAATCAGCCTGACCGGTAATGCCTTCGCATAGGTAATCAACAGAGAACGTTTTTTGGGAATCGAACGAAAAGGTAAGAATGGCAGTTGCGGTGTCGAAACCGGCAGAACAGCTACCTGCTTTCGCCTCAGCTTTGCCGCCTGAAAGCAGCAAGGTGAGTTGATCATTGTTGTAGAAATTTGCGCGTTTGGCCTCGGCCGGCGAAACGGCCATCATCAGACCAGCGATCAGGAAAAGCGTCAGGACGTAAATGGCTCTCGTAACACGCATTCGATCCCTCCCTCGAATGACAAGGTCAAGCGCCTGGACTATATCAAAAACCACCAAAAGTTGCCATGGATTTATTGACCGGTAGACGTTAACAGGAAACCGAACTTTCGGTCTGTGAACGGGTTAACACACCCTTCCTAATGTCCGCTTATGGCTATTAGCGGACATTCAGCCACACCCTGAATTATGTCCGCTTTACCCCCGAAAGCGGACATTCCTTCGATCATGAATTAGAATACGGATAATCAACTGGTCAGAGGTCCGTGATGAACGTACCCACGTCGGAACCCACCCGGTTACAGAGAGAGCACCCGCTGAACAGGAAGGCGACGGAACTGCTACGGATGATGAAAGTGGTTCCGTCGGACGAGATGCTTCCGATGATGCAATTGATGATCGAGGTCCTCGACGACGAGATACCGGACAGCGCCAAGGCGACGTTGCATCAACTGGACAGCAAAGGGGTGATGAAGCGGGTGACGCCGGCGCTCAAACTGACCGATCTCGACGACACGACACCCTATCAGGCCGCGTATCTGATCGTGGAGGCGATGGACATTCAAGACGCCCTGTACGTCGAGTAAAGACCCGGAAACCTGTCGCACTGGACACCGCGAATCTAGAGGCTGCTCAGGCGCCCCAGGATGACCGAGAGGCGGCTGGGCGGTGTCAGTGACTCGGGAATCCGCCAACGCCCGTCTCCGCGCCGCGCGCGGCGGGAAATACGCTCCGAAACGCCAAGGTACTGGACCTTCTGGGTTCTTAACGCTTTTTTGATGAGTGGTGTGGCATTTTATGTTGCTTAAGTGCATCTATTTGGTGCAAATGAGCCACATCAGAACAGAAAATTCACACGATCTGGTAGTTTTCTGGCATAATTACGATGGTAGGAGGTTCATGGCAATTCGCTTTCGAATCAACTGGCAAAAGGCCCTAGAGGCGCTTGTCTGGTTGGCAAACGAGAAGCCCGGCGTCACGTTTTACTACGTGGTGAAGCTCCTGTTTTTCGCCGACAAGGCACATCTCCAGAAATACGGGCGACCCGTTATCGGTGACCGGTACATTGCGATGCCGCACGGTCCGGTGCCAACCATCGTCTACAACATGCTCAAGCAGGACGCCTTCCTGGCTCCCGACATTCTGGACGCGACAGCATCCTCTTTAGAGATAAATTACACAGGCCATCCGTCGATCAAGGCCAAGCGCAAGGTGAATATGGATCATTTCTCGGAAACTGATTTGGAGTGCCTAAGGGAAGCGCTGGAACAATATGGGGATATGCCATTTTCCCGTCTGCGTAAAATCACCCATGCGGAGCCGGCTTATATAGAGGCCGATCTCAACTGCGAAATGGATTACGCCCTGATGATTGACGAAGACACGCCCGATCGTGAAGAGAAAATCTCCGACCTTGAGGATTACTCTCACTACATGGTGGTCTGATCATGGTGGCAGACGGCGACGTCGTGGTCGTCTATTGCCGCCTAGTTGATCCACCGCACGATAAGATCGCCGTTTGTTTTTCGTCGGAGCACAACCTTTACTTCTTCATCAATTCTCAAGCCCGACGCCCCCCAGAGGCGCAGGTGTTCGTGCGTGAAAACGAACTGGATTGTCTATCGCACGATTCGTATATCGACACCGGATTTCCCATCACGTTTGACGATACGGAAATGACATCGCTTCGCAACCGCGGGCAGGTAAGCGACGAAATCAAGGCTCAGGTTAAGGTGGCGGTTAAAGACCACGGCCTTCTCATTGAATATCACCGAAAAATGGTTGAAACGAACCTGTAGGGTGCATGGCACCACATGAGCCCCGCCCGGAGGCGGGGCATCAATGTAACTCAGATCCTTCCGGCCGCTTCCCCGCCCGCAATTCCTCAATCGCCCGGAGTATCCTATTCCAGGTGGCCAGCCCGTCCAGGTCACCCTGTTCCAGCATCTGGTCTGCCCGCATGGCGGCATGGATCGGGGCGTCGTCGCCGTGCCGGTCGATCAAGAGCTTGGCGCTTCGGTATATTTCTTTGTCGTCGGTCACTGGCACCAGCCCTTCCGACGGCCGCCGCCGTATGGCCTTCCCAAGTTGCGCTCGATCAAGATGGCGGCAAGGCTCTGGCCGTCCAGCACCACTTCGGCAATGACGCGCTTTCCGTACTTGCCCCAGACCGGATTGCAGAACTTCACCGAGCGGGCTTCCTTGAGTGACCGGACAACGAAATCCCGAGCCTGAATTGCCAGCGTCTTTTCCACTTCACACTTACCCCTGATTTCGGGGGTATCAACCCCGGCAACCCGCACTAGCATTTCGGAAAGCTCCGGCGGCAGGCCCGGCATGGTGATCCGGAGCGTATCCCCGTCATAGACCGGGGGAGTTCGCAGGGGCCAGTCGAAACACGTCGCCGAGGCCATGGACGGAACCACCAGCAGCAGGATGATGGTGAGGAATTTCAGCATCGCAAAAGGATTCTCCCGGCGTGGGGTTACATCAACACTCGGCGCCATTCGACAATCTCCAACAGGTAGCTGGCGAATAACAACAGCCGAGCGGCTTCCTCGATGTGCACCACCTTTTCGCGATGGCTATGGGGGTTTTTGGCGTGGCCAATGGCCCCGGCGAACAAATGGGACATTGCCTGGCGCTCGGCTTTCAAGACCTCTTGATCGGATAGGAGGCCGGTATCCTCGTCAAAGGCTTTACGCATCAATGCTGGCCCCAGCAGATCGTCCGGGAATCCGCATGCATCGCGCACGGCTACCTCTATGGCCTTGAACGCTTGAAACACGGCCACGTCGTATTCGCCACGTTGAAAGGCGGGCCAAGCCTTTTTATCGATGATCGGAGAGAGAAGCTGGCGGGGTAAGAGACTGGCTTGCTGAAATGCTTTCACGTCCGTGGGTGATTTCAACTGGCGGCCCCGGCGGGTGCGTCGATACCAAGCTGCCGGTTGAAACGGGTCTCTAAAAATGAACCCTTGGCGTTCGAGCCAGGACCAAGCCTCCGCCAACACCAATATGAAATCGTCTCGTTTTTGGAGGGGGTATAGGGGCTCAGGTCGGACCTCGTACACGCGGTTTATGAAGTGGTCCAACGTGGTCATGTCGTTGCGTTCGCTGTGGGCTTCCCACAGTTCCAGTATGACGGCGCCCAACTCTTCCGGTTCCAGTTCAAGGACGGTTTCGACGTCTGGAAACAATTCGGCAAGACTAGGTGCTGGCATTAGACCTTCTACTCGAATGATTGTGGCAAAAGAATAGCCCCGCCTTCTGTCGGGGCCAAGTTATAGCGCGGCTTCGGTTCAGGTGGTGAGCATTGCCCGCACGGCGTCGACGTCACCCTCGGCAATTAGTTCGCCGCCAAGGGAATGTCCCGCCTCGGTGTCGGTGACGACAAGGAAGGGGCGGCTGGGATTGGCCAAAGGATAATCACCCCCATGGTCGGCTTTTCTTCCATCGGCAACGGAGCGATCCTCGATGCTAACCGCGTAGCCTCCTGCTTTTTCCAGAATTTCGATGCGGCCCTTGGCTGTCTCGGCATCAACTTCGGGAAGGCCCAAAGGGTTCCACACGGCGGTCATGACAGGAGCCCGTTTTCGCGCATGGATTTCTCGCGGGCCTGATTTTCGCCTTCGATGGAAACGATTTTCTCCCGGTCCCATTCGGAAAGGTGTTTCGATACCGGGATGGTTCGGCCATCGGAAAGGGTGAGAAAGTCAACGTCCTCACCGATAATCTGTCTCATACGACCGGCGAACATGAGCCGATCAACTACAACCCCGCAGGTGGCCGCGCCGTCGTAGGTTTCCAGTTCGGAGATAGCGCGCCGAAAGTCTTGCAGAATAGTTTCTCTGTCGGGAACGGCCTGTTTCATGGACTTGGGGCGCTTGCCCTTCGCCATAGCGGGAAGCATGGCGGCACCGAAGACGGCCAGCGCCGCGCCCACGGTTTTTAGTGCCTTGCGCCGGTTCATGACGCACCGCCGGCCAGCCGCTCAAGGTCGGTCAGTAACCCCCGGACAGCGGCTTCGCTAGGATCACCCTCGCCGGTTAGTATCCGGGCCTTGAGAAGCACCCCGGCAACCGTCACCGCTGGGATTGCAAGTAATTCCGCCTCAATAGCATCCGTGTGTTCCAATGCTTTCTGGCTCCGGCGGTCGGCAGCTTCAACACCGTGTTTGGCCACGGCATGCTTCTTGGCTTTCTCATAGGTGGCGACGGCCCGCTTGTATTTCTCGGCCCGCTCTTTCGCTTCCGGCGACTTGTCGGCCCCGTGTTCGGCGGCGAGTTTTCGGACTTTTTCATTCCAACCCTCGGGGGCTTCGGAGTGGAAAATGAAACCCGGATCTTGGGGTTTTGGCCCCGCTTCCTTGAAGGCCGCCCCCTCGGCCTCTGAATAGGCATGGCAGGCGTCGTTTTCCTTCACCCTCGCCGCTTCCAGTTTCCGGTTCATGGCGAACAGTCGCGAGTCGTCGGCCTTTGCCATCAGGGGAATGCCGAGGATCGCCGTTGCCGCACCAGCAACAGCCAGCGACTTGCCCCCAACATTGAGGGCTTCGCGTCGTGATAGGTTTTTCATGGTGATCTCCTAGTCTTGGCTTTTCAAGGCCATGCCAGCGGGCGGCGCTGGCGCCGGGAGCTTGAAAACACGGACTAGGTTCGTGCCCGCCTTATTCCCCCTTGCGGGGTATTTTATTCGGCGGGCTCCCGACAGGAAGCGGACATACAAAAACCGCGCTTTCGGGGCGGGTTCCGCCTAGTCTCAGGTGTTTTCAGCACCATGAAAGAGTATAGGGACGGTCGGGGAAGATTTCAACCGTGATGATCTTGGAAGGGTTGGTAGCACGGAAATTTTCAGGTGCGAGAGCGCGGGGCAATTTTTTCATGTCAAGGTCCAATATGGCCCGATTCGACCTTCGTGGGAGTATCCCGGAAGTGCTACCCTCAGCCGCATGGGAATTGGGTGGCGATCGTTCATCTTCGAAGCCGACGGCATGATGCGCAGGCTGTCCCAGAAGCTGACCGAAAGACTTGTTCACGGCCAGGAGGGATTGCCGGAATACGCGGGTCAGTCGATTCGATATGCGACGGCGTATCTGGACCTGGACGAGGACGGCAGGCCGAGCGAGTTCAGGCGCATCGAAGCGGGGATTTTTCATTTCGATAAGGACGGGCATGTACAACAAAATTTAATTAATGCCGCTTTCGAGGGCCGCATCACATACGAAGATTTAGAAAGGGAGGGGAGTAAAGATGGTCCGGTGATCGATATGTCTGCCACCTTCAAGCGCAAGCAGTGGAAAACAAAGAACCGCTGGGAGCCTGGGCCGGAAGAGATCAACCAGATTATCAATTTCATCTGGAAGCCTGGAGCTGGAACAAGGAGACGAAAGGTGCCGAAGAAGAAAAAACCAGTGATGACGGCAGAGGGTGTGACGGCGATGGAAAAGATTCGCAAAGCCGTCTACGACATCTATTTTGCCTCGTCTCATCCCAGCCAAGATGAGCAGGAGGCGATGCTTGAGAAGGTCCGGGCGATCCAAGACGACGACCGTGGCTCCCATGCCGCATTATGGAAGGGGGTCGGTGACGCTATCCAAGCGCAACTGGATGAGCGTGCAGCCTGGCGTTCTGAAACGGGCACCTGGTTCGCCATTGCTACGAGGTGGACATCATCGGATGCATCCCCCGAGGCGTCAGGGAAAGGGGAGCAACTTGAGCACGTCAAATGCCGGGGGCGACAAGAAGCGGTGAAAGCGGCGCGGAAACTGCGGAAAAAATACGCCAATGACTATGACGCCGAATCTGGCGTCGAGGTCGAGATCGCGCCAGCTGGGACGGACTTTGCGCCGGAGTAGGTAAATACCCATGAAGAAACCCGCCGACGAAATGCTGGTCGCCGGCGACGTCGACGGCCAGGCGACATGGAAGCGGATATTAAAAGCGGTGGAAGAATTACTGGCAAAAGAATTATCGACAGACGCAACGGTGCATTAAGGTCGAGGGTTGGTTTTATGCCGTCAGGTAAGCCCATTCGCTTCACGAGTGCGCCCGTGCGCCCCGGAACCATCGATAAGTTGCTGAACGATTGGTTTGGTTATCAGGCAGAAATCAAAGACGGCGGTTTGGTGGTTCCCGCAAATGATCCCGCCCTTCGTACGGGTCCACCCGATGTGCTTGAACTGCGGGGTACAATCGATCTTCGTGAGACCTCGCCCGAAGAGGCGGGTCGTCAATTGGCGGCGGCGGTCCCTGATGAGTTCTCACTCCACACCAAAGAGGCTGATGCTCATCTGCCGCGAGAGGTGCGTATTGCGGGCGGTGTTGGCCTGTTGTCAGAATTGACCCTTCTGTTGACGAAAATTGCAATTGCAGAACCCCAAGAACTCGCGGGCATCCTAAGCAACGAACTGATCCCCTTTCTCATAACCAGGTTCTCGGTCACACACGTCACGCCGGTTGTATGCAATTCGGGTCAGCAACAAAGCTATTTTTCATTCGCGAAAATCGCCGCGCTGACAGAACGGTTTGGGGCCGACGAAGCGCAAAGGCGCGTCCAAAACCAGCAGGCCTTGGCGGGATTTGAGATGTCCGCGGGGTTCGAGCTTCTCTATGGCACGGAGGCGCTGACAAGAATGATGCCGATGGCCTACACGCTGCCGGTACAGCGTTGGGGCTGCATATGGCATTTTTGCGGCCAGCATGGCCTTGTTTTCCCCGAAACTGCTGTGCGGTCCGTCTTTGGCACATTCCCGCAACCCATCACGCCGCGCTCCACCCGTGCGTCGATGTTTGCGCAGCCGCCGGTGCTTCAAGGGGATGATATTTGGCGGCTACTCCGCCAGTCAGTCATCGGCATCAATTCTCTGATGCGATACCTCAATGATCCGCGGACATTTGCCGACGACAATGGAAATGTCGATTGGATGGCTCAACTTAGGGCTTATGGCGCCGTATATATGCTGCTCGCAGACCTAGCATCGACAAATTACACGATGCAATCTTATGACAAAGCAACGGCCGCATTCGGGTTCCTCGATAAGCTGGCGAACACGAAAGCGCACATGGGTTGCCCCAATAGCGACGAGACGAAAATCTTTAATTCCCTTCTATCGTTGGCCCAGGGGAAAGAGCTGAAAGGGTTGTTTCAACAGCACATCGCGACGATTCACCCCACCCTTGGCCAGGAGCTAATCAAAACCACGGGGCGTGTGTATGCTGGGCTCCATCGCTCTCTTGCGCGACAGGCAGAGATTGGTGATAAGAACGAACCATCGCGATTGGAGCGACTTCGCGCACTACGCAATCTCACCCATGGGCCGTTCCTCAGGGGAGGCCGCTTTGACAAACTCTTCCTGGGGTCCGAAGGAGTAGTGCCGGCAGAAATCGGAACGGTTCCATGGCTGTTGATGCTTGGGCTGCTCACCGATCCTGAAACGTTTCTACGGGCTAAGCCTTAGCCGGCGGTCTCCTGATGTTAAACGATCAACTCGTGGCCTCGGTTTTCCACGGACGTTGTCCCGTTGGGGTCAGGGAGATTGGAACCGGAAAACGAAGGGACGGTGGCTAGGCTTCAACGTTGCAGCCAGAGTGACGCCTTCTAGGGGTTCCAGTTTTCCGCCATCAAAAACATGCCGTCATCGCCATATTTGACGAGGTGAACTTGGTCCAAGGTATCGTCAGTCGCGATATAGCCTCCGCGGGCCATGTCCAGCAACGTGACATCCTTTGCAGGCTCATCGCCCAGGCGGACGTTTTCGAGGCCGATCATCAGCGCTGGCCAGATCATCGAACCGTAAGATAGGTGGTCCTCGCCATCTTCCGAAGGGGGAGAAGACGAACAAACGACACCGCACACATAGCCCGCCTCGTTGATGATCGGGCCGCCGCTCATGCCGGGGTCGAAGCGGGCATTGGTCCGGAAGCATGGAAACGACAAGAACGCTTGATCCCGATATTCGGGATGGACGTCGATAATCTCGCCCTGGGTGTAGGCGGACGACTGGCGGAAATTCATGGTTTCGAGCCCGTCGTCACCCATCCCACCGCTCCCGGTCATCAGGAAATAGCCGTAGGCCCAGACCCTGGATCCTACGACGGGGATTCCGGGACTCAGCGTCAACGGGGGCCAGCGCACCGACTTTCCCGTCTCTCGCCGGGTAGCACCTTTAAGCCGGCACACCCCGACATCCAGGTTCCGATGTCTCCTAAAGCTATCGATTGGCCACATGCCGCCCACTGAATCCTCGGGGTGGGTGTCGTTGGACGCGTACATCGCGTAGAGCTCGACGTAGAGCGCCTTCCCGCCTTCGTCGGTCTCTCGTGGCACAGCCTTAGAACGAGCCGCCTCAAGAACATGGCCCGCGGTCATCATCAAACCGCTGGTGGTGATAACGAAACCGGTGCCGACCGGAAAAACCTGATCATAGACCTTGGCCATGATCGGCATGACCTGCTTCTGGATGGGATGGGGAAATTCGCCAACCTGCAGAAAGTCGGGGTTCGGGTTGTCGTTCATTAGCTTTCTCGCAGACGGTCGGTCAAGAGATCGAGTATCCAGGTGCCAATTTAACCCATTTTCTCTATCCTGCGTAGCAGTACCGAGGCGCGACACAAATGCCGGACCCCCAGCTTATCCACGAAAAACATGATTTCCTCTGGCACTACACCAGCGCCGAGGGCCTTAAAGGCATTCTCGAAAGCCAGCGCCTTTGGGCGTTCCACTACACGCACCTGAATGATTCAACCGAGATCAGTCATCTTCGGAACGAATTGGCCCAACGACTGCAGCCAAAATTAAAGGAGCTAATCAATACACTGAGGGGCAAAAGTTTTAGGGCAAAACGCGCAACGCGGAAGCTAGGCGGAATCAAACTAGCGGCGAATATCCAGGCACAGGAATTTGTGGGCCGTATTTTTGAAGCGACATTTTCGGATTCGGTTCATGGATACCCCATATGCGATCCGTACATTGTTTCGTTCTGCAGTCACTTGGCAGACGATGACCATGAGCGCAAGAATGGGCTTCTCAGCCAGTGGCGCTCCTATGCCGAAGGTGGATATGCCATCGTTTTTGATACTCTCGCATTATGGAAGCTGCTCGAACGCGAGGACAAGGAATCCTATTACATGCCGCTAAGCCTTGGGGATGTAGTCTACGAGGGAGATGAAGCGGCATTTCAGCTTGAGTTTGATCGTCTCATGGCAACACTCGAAGAGATGGCCGAGTCCGAACTCCGTGGAAAGATTTTGACGCCCGAGAATCTTTATAGCGATGTTGTTTCTGCATTTACTCGGTTCAAACACCAGGGATTCAAGGAGGAACGCGAGGTTCGCATTGTGGCCTCGCCGCTAACCTTCAACGTGTATTCCGGCATGAAGCGGGAACATGAAGACCTTGAGGAAAGAGACCGGGCTCTTAAGCAATTTCAATTGAGACGGTTTGGCGTCGAAGAAAAACGCTTTATCGAACTTTTCGACTTCAAGGAAGACCACCCCGGCCTGCCGATCCGTCGCATCATCGTTGGCCCGCATCGGAACCAGGACGAAATGGCCCAGCAAGCCAGGGAATGGTCAAAGGGGATGGGAATAGAGATAACCCGATCCGATACCCCATATATCGGACGAAAATAGCTGCCTTCCCCCTCCTCGATTCGGCCCCAGCCGGCCCCTCAGTGGCCCCAGGAAGCGTATCTCGGGGGGTGTCCCTTGCCCAGGACCGGGCGGTCGTTTCAGCCTGCCCTATTCCGTATAAATTCCGTATAGGCGACCCTGGCCGCCGCCGTTGGCGTCTAAATCATTGAAAAAAATGGTGTTTATTACGGGACTCAAACTTCATAATTCCGTCACCCAAGGGGAAAAGTGACCACGGTCACTTGCCGAAGCTTACAATAGGCTATTGTCATGATCTCGATTCGCGGAGCGCTTTAACCGCTCGTAGGGAAAGAAGATCAACCATGGTTAAGCCCACATATTCCGAAGGCGGCAGTCCATTGGATAAGTGGCGCCGGCAGAAGGACAAGGTCCTTGAGGCGGACTCCGTGGTGTCGGAAGAACCGACGGCCGATACGACGGCCGATACGACGGCCGATACGACGGGCGGTTTCAAGAGTCCACCCGCGATCCCGCGGGCTTCCTCGGCGATTCGTGGGAGTTCGGGTGATCTGAATTATGTGCCTATCCAGGCGCCGCCACCGAAGGGCGAGCCGACCATGGTGCCGATCCGGGCGCCGCCGCCGAAGGGCGAGCCGACGATGGTGCCGGGTCAACGCCGCCGCCGATCGGCCGAGGCGACCATGGTGCCGATCCAGACGCCGCCGCCGAAGGGCGAGCCGACGATGATTCCGGGTCAACGCCGCCGCCCATCGGCCGAGCCGACCATGGTGCCGATCCAGGCGCCGCCGCCGAAGGGCGAGGCGACGATGGTGCCGGGTGAAAGCCGCCGCCGATCGGCCGAGCCGACCATGGCGCCGATCCAGGCGCCGCCGCCGAAGGGCGAGGCGACGATGGTGCCGGGTCAAAGCCGCCGCCGATCGGCCGAGGCGACCATGGCGCCGATCCAGGCGCCGCCGCCGAAGGGCGAGGCGACGATGATTCCGGGTCAACGCCGCCGCCCATCGGCCGAGCCGACGATGGTGCCGATCCAGGCGCCGTTGCCCATGGGCGAGGTGACGATGGCGCGCTTCGACCGCTCCCAGGAGCGGGATAGTCGCGCGATCCCTGAAGCCGCCGTCAATAACTTCATCGACGAACTAAGGTCGATAGCCTCGGCGCAGGGAATGGATTTTTCGATCATCCAGCCCGATGGCATGAAATTCGATTTCTTTACCGATTCCAAGGCCCTGCGGGTGACCTTTACGGGCCGGGAACTAGCCATCGACCGGATCGTGGTCAGGGAAATATCGCCCTCGGCCAATACCCGGGAGCAAAACGTTGGCGGCAACGAGGCTCGGTCGTTGCTCGGTGCCGGCTCGGCGCGGAGACGAATGCTTGAATGGGAAAGCGGCGGGAGTGATGCGGGGAAAAGGAATGCCAAGCTTGACGTCGCCACCATCCGCGACCCTAACAGCGGCGCCTTGGACTGGAATGAACCGCACGCGCTGGAAGAGATCAAGACGGCCGTACCGGCAAGCCGGATCGCCATGGAGGCGCATTATTTCGACGCCGATGACGGGCGTAACTTGCTTATCGAACTGGTCGACAGTACGCCGGCGCCGGTCGATGTAACGGGAAACCGCGCGCCCGAACGGGAATTGACCCCGGAGGGCGCGAAGCGGCTTATTATGTTGTTACTGAATTGTCTGCGGTCGATCACCGAGCATAATACCAAGGATCAACGATAAAGACCCATGGAGACGGCTTCCCGTGGTTTTCGGCCAGTGGCCTAAATCATCTAACCAGTGGCCTAAATCATCTAAATTGTATCCATACGACGGCTTCCGGCAGCCTCGCAACGCCGCCGTCCAGGCCGCCGGTTTCCTTCGGACCGGGCGGGGTGCTATGATGGTTTGTTATCGGGAACCACCGGCAAAAGGCCGGTTCAGGGGCAAGAAATGACCGAGATCCGCAATTTTGAAATTCGTAATTTCTTCGTTAACCTGTTCATCGCCCGCCAGGCGGCCGCCGCCGGCGCGGCGCCCGCGCCATCAGCCAGTAAGGGCGCCAATAAGGTTGGGGGCACCGGAGAACCGGCGCTTGCCGAGCGCACCGTCGGCGACACGGTGACCCTTTCCGAGGGTGGCCAAAAGATCGTCAACTTGGCGCGCGGCCGGGAGCTCGCCGAGGAAATCCGGACCGCCCCGCTGGACAAGGATTTCGTCGCCAAGCTGTTGAAGGCGCAGGAAGACATCTTCCGCATCACCCGCCTGTTCACCGAGACTTTCAAGGCGGCGTTCCTGGAGGGGCGGAGGAAGGGGTAGCCCCGACCTCCTCCGATCCTGGGCCTGCACTCAAAACGAGACTGACACGTCAGGCGAACGGCAGCAAAACGGTCGAACCCGTGGTACGACGTTCGTGGATGGCGTGGTGCGCCTCACCGTCGTCGCCAACGCCGCCCGGGGCATGCTTTCGGTGCAGGGGTTCGAGGCCTCGGGCGGCAAAGTCGGCCCAGCGACGGCGGTGTTTCGTCTTTGACGGTTGGAAAATCTCGTCTCCCGAAATCCCCCCGGCCTCTTAGCTTTGCAGTAGTTTAGTTCTCAGACACTAGTTTTTTTAGATCGTCAATCCATTTGATCTCGTCATCAGGATCCGGTTTTAACGTGATTGCACGTTCAATTGGACGGATAACATTGACCAAAAGATCCATGCCAGCGACGTCAGCAATCAATCGTAAGGTGTCTTTCTCAATTAGTCCTGCATCATGAAGCTTATACGCTTTAAGAAAGTAGAACTTCACTATGCGCCGCGCCTCGCTCACATCTTTTGGAACGCGTTCAAAAGAAATTTTTTTTCTATTGAGAAGATTTGGATGTTCTTTTTTGATCCTCCCGACCTTTTTCAGCGCCGCATACATTTTATCGCCGCCATATTCTTCGAGAAATGCACGAACGAGTTCGCCTTTCCTGCTTCGATTCGCAGAAAGAACCGACTCACGGGCTACCCACGCTGTATACGCTGCGGCGACAGCAATTCCGAGGGTTATAAAGAGTGCAATAAATGCAATTGCCGTGCTCGCCTCTCCGACGTTGATGGTTGCAACACCAATTGGGTTTGGTCGGGGAAAACTGCCATATGCCTGCATCAAAAAACCGCTGGCAATGAGTACGGTTCCCCACTGGACGATTCGCGACCGGCAGAGACGATCAACGAACCAAGATGTTATTTCAACGACCTCTTCCGAAACTAGGCCATCTAATGCTTCGGCCACTTGTTGAGCTTTGCTGAGTATCGTACGTCTTAGCTGAACCACCCCGATGGCGATCATCACTACGCCAAAAATGTTAAATATCAGCCCTGCGACGGTGAACCATTTCGGTTGTGAAAGAATGCCGAGGATCGAGTCCATTGGGGGCTCCCCCGTTGCGTCTTTGGCGGGAGTTTATGTTGGGTGTGCGGGGATGTCTAGCAAGGCCAGAACGTCCGCTCCCGGTTCTTTCCGGACGTTTTGAAAGGATGATCGGGACGCCTAAACCTCCACCCTCCTGAAAACCAGGTACCACACGAGGCCCGCGACCTGCAGCGCGATCATCACGGCAAAGGCGGCCTGATACCCTTCGGGCGCGTAGCCGCCGCCGGCCGCCGCCGGGAACAGGCCGATGACGGCGCCGATGCCCCACTGGGCGGCGAAGGCGCCGGCGAAGGTGAAGACGTTGAGCCCGGTGATGACCCGGCCGGTCAGTTCGGGCGGGAACCCCTTCGGCAGCGCCGCGTAAGACAAAATCCCGCAGGTGCCGAGGAACCCGAACGCCATCCACACCGGCAGCACGGCCCCGGTCCACTCCATCGCCAGCGCCACCTGCACGACGACGAAAAGGGTCATGCCGCAAAACGCCACGTTGGCGGTATTGACGCCGACCCGCCCCAGTCGCTCGGCGATGGTTCCCATCCCCAGGAAACCGGCGACCATGGAAACGGCGATCAACAAAAGATGATCGGCGACGGCGGCCCGGTCCAGCCCGGCGACGTCGGAAAGCCACGGCCCCGACCACAGGCTCTGGGTGGCCAGGAACATGCTTTGCGAAGCCACCGTCATCGGCGCGAGGCGCCAGAAAAACGGGCTCGAAAAGATTTGACCAATGCCCCGGAACTGGTCGCGCATGGTTTCGGCGGTGGTCTCCCCCACCCCCCGTTTCGGCACCACGAAGGCGATGGCCGCCGAACATACCAGCGCCATGACGCCGAAGATCACGAAAACGCCGCGCCAATCGGTGACGGTCAGGACCGCTTCCACCGGCACCGTGCCGGTGACCGCGCCGAGGCCCCCGGCGGCCATCTGCAGGCCGTTGATGAATGGAATGCGTTGGCCGGAAAACCACATCACATAGGCCTTGAACGCCGCCATCAGGCACGCCGACGTGCCGAGTCCGATCAGCGCCCGGCTGGCGATCAGGCCCGGCGCGCCGCCGGCGATCGAAAACAGAAAGGCGCCCAAGGCCGCGAACAGCAGCAATACCGCCTCCGTGCGCCGGGGGCCGAAACGGTCAAGCAGGATTCCCAACGGCAACTGGGCGAAAGCGAAGGCGAGGAAGTTGGCGCTGGTCAAAAGCCCTAAATCGGCCGCCGTCAGGCCCAGGTCGCGGACCAGATCAGGCGCGATGACGGCGTTGACCACCCGCATCAAGTAGGACAGGAAATAGCCCATGGCGAACGGGACGAAGACGCGGGCGAGGGTCATTTCCGGGGATTGGAGATCATGGAGGGCGCCCTCATGCTTCGACGAAGCTCAGCATGAGGGCCTCATCCTGAGGAGCCCGCGCCAGCGGGCGTCTCGAAGGAGAGGCGAATTGATGAGACCGAACATCACAAAAGCCCCATCTCCTTGAACGACGCATGCCCGGCCCGGGTCATGATCAGGTGGTCGTGGAGAACGATGCCGAGCTTCTCGCCGGCGTCCCGGACCTCCTTGGTCATCTCGATGTCGGCCTTGGACGGCGTCGGGTCGCCGGACGGGTGGTTGTGGACCATGATTACCGCCGTCGCGCCGAGCTCCAGCGCCCGCTTCACCACCTCGCGCGGATAGACCGGCGTGTGATCCACGGTGCCTTTCTGCTGCACCTCGTCGGCGATGAGCACGTTCCGGCGGTTGAGGAACAGCACCCGGAAGCGCTCGGTGTTCTCGAACGCCATCGCGGCGCGGCAATAATCCAGGAGCTTGTCCCAGTTGCCGAGCACCGGCCGGTCCATGACCTCCTCGCGGGCCAGGCGCAACGCCGCCGCCTGCACGGTCTTGAGGGCGACGACGGCGCTATCTCCGATGCCGTCGATTTCCATCAGCGCCCCGGGTTCGGCGCTGATGACCTCCGGGAAACCGCCGAAACGTTTGAGAAGAGCCTTCGCCAGCGGCTTGGTGTCGCGCCGGGGCACGGCCTGGAACAGCAGCAATTCCAGCATCTCGTAATCGGGAAGCGCGTCCGCCCCGCCCTTCAGGAACCGCTCCTTCAGACGTTGGCGGTGACCGGCATGGCCTGCCTGCGCGAAGCCGGAGCTTCGCTTCGGCGAAGGCAGGCCGGGCTTTTCCTTGGCGTCCTTGGTCACGCGATCAGGTTTCATAGGGTGGCCGGTCGAGCCCCGCCGGCGACAGGGTGAACAACTCGTAGCCGTCCGCCGTGACGCCGATGGAATGCTCGAACTGGGCCGAAAGGGAACGGTCCTTGGTCACCGCCGTCCAGCCGTCGCCCAGGATCTTCACCTCGTAGCCGCCGGTGTTGATCATCGGCTCGATGGTGAAGAACATGCCTTCGCGGAGCCCATCGCCCTGGCCGGCCTCGCCGAAGTGCATGACGTTGGGCGCGTCGTGGAAGACCTGTCCCAGCCCGTGGCCGCAGAAGTCCCGGACCACCGAATAGCGCTTCGCCTCGGCGCTGGACTGGATGGCGTGGCCGATGTCGCCGAGGGTCGCCCCGGGGCGGATGGCTTTGATTCCAGCCCACATGGCCTCGAACGTCGCGTCCATCAGCTTTCGCGCCTTCACCCCGACCTTACCGATCGGGAACATGCGGCTGGTGTCGCCGTGCCAACCGTCGACGATGACGGTGATGTCGATGTTGAGGATGTCGCCCTCGGCGAGCGTCTTGTCGCCGGGGATGCCGTGACAGACCACGTGGTTGATCGACGTGCAGATGGATTTCGGGAAACCCCGGTAGCCGAGCGGCGCCGGGGTGGCGCCGTGCTCGACGATGAAGTCGTGGCACAGCTTGTCGAGCCGCTCGGTGGAAACCTTCGGCTCCACGTGCGGGGTGATGAAGTCCAGGCATTCGGCGGCCAGCCGCCCGGCCCGGCGCATGCCTTCGAAGGCCTCGGGTCCGTGGATCTTGATGTGGCGGCCGTCGGAAGCCACGAAATTGGCGGTTACATCGTGCATGACGGGAATTATGTCATTTATTTCTAAAAAGCCAATGGGAGGGGGGTTTCGATCCTGATTTCGCTTTTCGACAGCTTGCACCCGTAGCACAGCACCTCGACGCCGGATTTTCTGGCCACCTGGAGGCCCTTGGCATAGATCGGGTCGATGTCCGCCGCGATGGCGAAGCTTTTGGCGTCCTGGCGCTGCACCAGGTAGAACATCACCGCCCGGTGGCCAAGGCCGACCATGGCCGCCAGTTCCACCAGGTGCTTAGTCCCGCGGGCCGTCACGGCGTCGGGGAATTCCGCCGGGGCGTTCTTCGAAAGATCGCGCTTCATGGTCACGTTCTTGACCTCGACGTAGCACTTTTCATTATTTGCCCCACCGCCGCCGTGGTCGCCATCCTTTTCCAGCAACAGGTCGATGCGGGAATTGACGCCGTATTTGACCTCGCGGCGGAGCGACGGATAACCCCCGAGTTCGGGGATTTCGCCGGCCTCGACGGCTTCGGCGACGAGGGCGTTGGGGAGTTGGGTGTTGATGCCGACCAGCGATCGGCTGACGCGGATCATCTCCCAGGTGAACTTGAGCTTGCGTTCCGGGTTGCGGGCCGGGCTAAGCCACACTTCCGAGCCCGGCTCGTTGACCGACAGCATGGAGCCCGGATTGGCGCAGTGCGCGGTCACCACTTCGCCGGCCTTGGCGCCGTCTTCCAGTTTCACGTCGGCCAGGAAGCGCTTGTAGCGCCTGATAAGCGTGCCTCGGATCAACGGGTCGGGGAATTTCATAAGCGCGAATGTAGGGGCTCCGGCCCTGGCGTTCAACGGCCCCTTCGCCCCTTCCCGGCCTTACCTCGGCCTCGCCTTTTCACCAGCCGGAATTTCCACCGTATCCAGGGCGTCGGCCAGGCGCGCCTTGGCCGAGCCGGGCTTCAGCGGCTGTTGCTGCGACGGATCGGGGGCCCAGCCGGTGAGCGTAATGATCTGGAACGTCGCCGGCACCCGGCCGCCGTCAGCGGCGAAAAGCTCCCGGTAACGGGCCGCCGCCGCCATCAGGGTGCCCCGCCGGGTGAAACCCTTGCGGCTTTCGGCCGCGGCGTTGGCCTCGCCCATGGCATGCAAGTCGGCCATCAGCTTCATCGGATCCTCGTACATGACGGTCAGGGTGTCGGTGTCGGCCACCGGCAGGGCGAAGCCGGCGCGCAGCAACAGGCCGCCCAAATCGCGGACCTCGGCCATCGGCGAGATGCGCGGGCTGAGCCCGTCCTCTTCGGCGATTTCGGCCTCGGCCAGCGCCCGGCGCAGCTCCCCCAGCGTCTCGCCGCCCAGCATCGAGGCCAGGAACAGCCCGTCCGGCTTCAGGGCGCGGCGGATTTGCGCCAACGCGCCCGGCAGGTCGTTGACCCAGTGCAGGCTGAGGTTGCTGATGATCAGGTCGAAGGTTTCGCCGGCGAACGGCAGCGCCTCTTCGTCGGCGGCCAACACAAGGGGGCCGGCGCGTTTGGCCATGGCCGGCGACAGGTCGCATTGGATGAGGGTTTCGATACCGCCTGGCCCGCCTGCCTCGTCCCCGGCGCAGAGCACCCGGGCCAGTTGCCCGGTGTGGCAGCCGAGGTCGAGGGCCAGGGAAAACGCGCGCTTGATGTCCAGCAACCGGTCGCACAACCGCTCGGCGCCCTCGCGGAACAGGAAATCGTGATCGTGTAAACGGGGCGCCGCGCGGTCGCGGTGGCGGCGCACGGTTTGGCGGTTGAACACCTCGAAGGAATCCGACATGGTGAATTTATGACACAGGGGGGACAGGCCATAAACACTTCGCGGTTGCCGGGGGGATTCCCCGGTCCGCTCCGCCGCCTGGCCGGACAGGCCCTCGACGTCCTGCTGCCGCCCGGGTGTCCGGTCTGCGACGCCGTCGTCGACAAGGCAGGGACTCTGTGCGGGCCGTGCTGGCGGCAGGTGAATTTCCTGGGCTCGCCGCAGTGTTCGGTTTGCGGCCTGCCGTTCGAGTTCGATCCTGATCCCGACTCCCATCCCAACGGGTCCGATAACATTCTGTGCGGGGCCTGTATCCGCGACCGTCCGCCCTATGAGCGCGCCCGCGCCGTCATGGCCTACGGCGATTTCAGCCGCCGCATGGTCCTCGCCTTCAAGCACGGCGACCGCACCGACGCGGCGCCGGGTTTCGGGAAATGGCTGGCCCGCGCCGGCAGGGTCTTGGCCGCCGAGGCCGACCTGATCGTGCCGGTGCCGCTGCACTGGACGCGGCTGTTTCACCGCCGCTACAACCAGGCGGCGCTGCTGGCCCATGCCCTCGGCCGCGAGACCGGGCTCAAGGTGGTGCCCGACCTATTGCAACGCCGCCGCAAGACGCCGCCCCAGGTGCGCATGGGCCCGGCCCAGCGCCGCCGCAACCTGCGCGGCGCCTTGCGGGTGCATCCGTCAAGGCGCGAGCGGCTGAAGGACCGGCGGGTGCTGCTGGTCGACGACGTGCTGACCACGGGTGCCACGGCATCCGCCTGCGCGCGGGTGCTGTTGCGCGGCGGCGCCGGCGCCGTCGACGTGCTGACCCTGACCCGGGTGGTGCGCGCGGCCTTTTAAGCTCCCGGCCTTACGGGCTTCTTCA
>JADFMB010000026.1 GCA_022564115.1 Pseudomonadota bacterium | reverse complement strand
CATGCGTTCCTTGTCACGGTCCAACATATCGACATAAGCTAGGAGGTGATGGGAGAAGAGAACCGGTTGCGCCCTTTGCAGATGCGTGTAGCCGGGCATGATGACTTTCAAATACCGCTTGGCCGCCCGCGCCAGTTCTAGTTTCAAGCCCTCCACAACCTTGAGAATGGCCTCAAGTTCCTCCCTAAGATAGAGGCGCATATCCAGGGCCACTTGATCGTTGCGGCTCCTGGCAGTATGGAGCTTTTCTCCCGCCGGACCAATCCTTTGGGTTAGACGCCGCTCGATGTTCATGTGGATATCCTCATCGGCCGAGGAAAAATGGAAATCTCCGCTTTCGATCTCCTTCTGAATCGCCTTAAGCCCACGCACGATCTTCTGTCCCTCTCTTGCCGAGATGATCCGCTGCCGGGCGAGCATCCTGGCATGGGCGACACTGCCGGCAATGTCTTGGCGATAAAGCCGTGAGTCCACATCGATGGAGGAGGCAAAGGCCTCTACAGAACTAGCCGTTTGAGCCGCAAAACGTCCTCCCCAAAGCTTTTTCTCTCTTGCCACTTTATCAACCCTTGATTTCTTTAACCCCTTGTCTTTTTTGGTTTTGCAGCCTGAGCCTCAAGGCATTGAGTCTAATGAAACCCTCCGCATCGGCCTGCTGATACCCCTCATCCTCCTCAAAGGTAGCCATTTTAGGATCGTAGAGTGAAGACTTAGATTTCCGACCGGCCACTATGGCGTTGCCCTTATAGAGCTTAAGGCGAACTCGACCGCTCACATTCTCCTGAGAGGCGTCGATGAGCTTCTGCAGTTTCGTATTCCGGAGTTCCTCCGGTTGCATCAGTCCCCGGATCACAACCGCGAAGGAAAGGATGACTCCCAGGCCCGCGCTGGCGCCGAGGACGGAGACGGGCGGTGGATCGTGATCGTCCACGGCCACGGAACGAACAGGGCGGACCCCGCCTTTGGATCGCTTCCGCTCGCCCGCGACCTGCACCAGGCCGGGGTGCTGGCCGGGCCTTGGGTGCTTCGCGTTGCCGCCCGGATGTCGGCCGGCGGTCCCCTGAAGGCCGGCGAATACGCTTTTCCGCCCGCCATATCGCCGCAAGGCGTGCTCCGGCTGTTGCAAAGCGGCAGGACCGTGGTCCGCCGGGTGACCTTCGCCGAGGGCCTGACGACGGCGGAAATCCTGTCCCAGTTGGCGCTCACCGAAGGCCTGATGGGCATCGTCACGCCGGTCCCGGCGGAGGGCGCGTTGCTGCCCGAGACCTATCATTTTTCGTACGGCGACAAGCGTCAGGCCATCGTCGGGCGCATGTCGGCGTCGTTGCGGGACCTGTTGGCGGACCTGTGGGTGAAACGGGCCCCGGGGCTGCCCCTGGACTCGCCCCGCGAGGCCCTGATCCTGGCCTCCATTGTCGAGAAGGAAACCGCCAAGCCGGTGGAAAGGCCGCGCATCGCCCAGGTTTTCCTCAACCGGCTGGCCAAGGGCATGCGGCTGCAATCGGATCCGACGGTGGTCTACGGGCTGACGGGAGGACAGCGGCCCTTGAGCCGTCCGTTGACCGTCGCCGACCTGAAGGCGCCGTCGCCTTTCAACACCTACCTGATCGGGGGCCTGCCGCCGTCGCCGATCTGCAATCCGGGCGGCGCGTCCCTGGAATCGGTGTTGCGGCCGGCCCCGAGCGAGGAATTGTATTTCGTTGCCGATGGCACCGGCGGCCACGTGTTCGCCAAGACGCTGAAAGAGCACAACCGCAACGTCGCCAAGTGGCGGAAAATCCGGCCCGAGCGCAAAAACGACCGCAAAAAAAGCCAATAAAACGGGTCTTCAGTCCTTTTTCGGCGCCCGTGTCAAAAGCGGATCGGTCCACGCCGGCGGCAGGACAGCCAACAATAACGCCGCCAGATGCATCGGCCACGGAAAGACGATCCTTGCCTTGTTGCGTTTCAGCCCCCGGCGGATGATCCCGGCCGCCTTGCCGGCGTCCATGATGAGGGGCATGGGAAAGGGGTTTTTATCGGTCATGCGGGTGCGGACGAACCCGGGACAGACAACCGAGACATTGATCCCGTCGGCGGCCAGCCAGCCGCGCAGTGCTTCGCCATAGGCCTTGACCGCCGCCTTGCTGGCCGAATAGGCGGGGGTTCCGGGCATGCCGCGAAAGCCGGCGATGGAACTGACGATGGCGATCTGGCCGCGCCCGCGCCCGCGCATCGCCGTGATTGCCGGCCATACCGTATTCAATACCCCGGCCAGATTGACGGCGAAGATATCGCGGGCCTGGGATTCGCTTTCGCCCTGGCCGCCGGTGCCGGCCGAGATGCCGGCGTTGGCGATCACCAGATCGAGGGGATGATCGGCGTCGACGCTTTCGATCCAACGCGCCGTGGCGTCGCGGTCGGTCACGTCGACGGTTTCGGCGTTGACCCGCGAGCCGAACTTGCGGCACGCCCGGGCGACCGTTTGCAAGCGTTCCCCGTCGCGTCCGGAAAGGGCCAGGAACCGACCCGGCCCGGCGTAATCGCGGGCCAGGGCCTCGCCGAGGCCGCTCGACGCGCCGGTGATGAGGACGGCGCCCGGGAGGAGGTTTTTTTCGGACATGGTGACGGGGGTTATAGGGCGGTTTGAACCCGGTTGCGAGTTGTTCCGGTTGTTGCCGGCGCCCGCCAGCGTATAAACTCCCGTAGACTCCCGGGGCAACCGAAAACGGAGGCAACGTGTCGATTTCATCCATGACCGGCTTCGCCCGCTCGGACGGCCAGAAAGATTCGCGTTCCTGGACGTGGGAGGTCAAAAGCGTCAACGCCAAGGGCCTGGACGTCCGCTGCCGTGTTCCGGGCGGGTTCGAGCGTCTGGAGCATCCGGCCCGGGAACGGGTCAAGGAGCGGTTCCGGCGCGGCAACGTGACCCTGGCGCTGAGCGTCAGCTCGTCCAAGGGCGAGGTCGGATACCGGGTCAACCAAGTGGTGCTCGGCGAAATGCTGGCGACGCTGCCGGAAATCATCAAACGGGTCCCCGATGCCGGCCCGCCCAGCGTCGACGGCCTGCTGGCCCTCAAGGGGGTCATCGAGCCGGCCGATGATGACCTCGGCGATGATGACCGCGAAGCCCTGGACGGTGAAATTCTGGCCGACCTGGATTCGGCCCTGGAGTCGCTGGCCGCCATGCGCGGCGAGGAGGGATCGAAGCTGGCGTTGGTGCTCAACGAACGTCTCGACGATATCGGCCGGCTGTGCGGCGAGGCGGAGAAGCTGGCCGAGGCGCAGCCCCAAGCCATCCACGAGAAACTGAAAGCCCAGGTCCAGGCGCTGCTTGACGATATACCGGCGTTGCCCGAGGAGCGGCTGGCCCAGGAGACGGCGTTACTAGTGAGCAAGGCCGACCTGCGCGAGGAACTGGACCGGCTCAAGGCCCACCTGGAAGCGGCCCGTGGCCTGATGACCGCCGACGGCGGTGTCGGCCGCAAGCTCGATTTCCTGTGTCAGGAGTTCAACCGCGAGACCAATACGCTATGCTCGAAGTCCCAGGACATCGGGCTGACCCGGATCGGGCTCGACCTGAAGGCGACCATCGAGCAATTCCGCGAACAGGTGCAGAACATTGAGTAACGATAAAGATTCCGGCGCCGTCACCATTTCCCGGCGCGGCCTGATGCTGGTCCTGTCGTCGCCGTCCGGGGCCGGCAAGTCGACGATTTCGAGGGCGTTGTTGAAACGGGACTCCCATATCACCATGTCGGTGTCGATGACGACGCGGCCGATGCGCCCCGGCGAAACCGACGGCGAGGATTACATCTTCGTCGATCAGGACACTTTTGATGGCATGGTCGCGGGCGGGGAATTTCTCGAACACGCGACGGTGTTCGATAATTCCTATGGCACGCCCAAGGCCCCGGTCGAAAAGGTGCTGGGGCAGGGCCGGGACGTGCTGTTCGACGTCGATTGGCAAGGCACACAGGAACTGGCGTCAAATGCCCCCAAGGACTTGGTCAGCGTTTTTATCCTGCCGCCGTCAATCGAGGAGCTTGAACGCCGTCTCCATACCCGCGCTCAGGATTCCGACGAGGTGGTCAAGAAACGTATGGCCAAGGCGACGTCGGAAATGAGCCACTGGTCCGATTACGATTACATCATCGTCAACGAGGATGTGGACGAAAGCGTTGCCCGTGTCGAAACGATCCTGGCCGCCGAACGCCTGAAACGAATCCGCCAGCCTGGAATGGTGGACTTCGTTCGCGCCATGGGCGTCAGCCAGTAGTCGCGCCAGCCGTCACCCTGGCAATCGCGCAGAATTGCTCCACCGACAATTCCTCGGCCCTGGCCGTCGGCTCGATCCCGAGGGCGGAAAAATCCAAATTCAGCGGCTTCAGGCTGGAGCGCAGCATCTTGCGGCGTTGGCCGAAGGCCTGGGCGGTGACTTTCTCAAGGCTTTCCCATTGGGCCGGCGCCAGCGGGGCGGGGCGCGGGATCAGGGACACCACCGACGAGGCGACCTTGGGCGGCGGCGTGAAGGCTTGCTTCGAGACGTTGAATTCGTGGCGGACCTCGGCCCGCCACTGGGTGATGACCGAAAGCCGCCCATAAGCCTTGCCTCCTGGCTGGGCAACCAGGCGCCCGGCGACTTCCTTCTGGAACATCAGGGTCAGGCCGTCGAAATCCGTAATCCGGCGAAGCCAGCCCAAAAGCAACGGCGTCGCGATATTGTAGGGCAGGTTGGCGACGATGCGCCGGGGCGGCGAAGTGAGGGCCCGGACGTCCGTCCCGAGGGCGTCGGCCTCGATGACTTCGAGCCGCCCCGGATAGGCCGCGGACAGTTCCCGCAGCGCCTCGACGCAGCGGCTGTCCTTTTCGACGGCCAGGACCTTCCTTGCCCCCGAATCCAGCAGCGCCCGGGTCAGGCCGCCCGGGCCGGGACCGATTTCGATGACGGTGACGTCGGCCCAGTCCCCGGCCCTGTCCCCGCCCCAGTCCCCGGCCGCGCGGGCGATGCGCCGGCACAGGTTGAGGTCGAGAAGGAAATGCTGGCCCAAGGATTTCCGGGCGCCGAGGCCGAAACGCCGGATGACGTCGCCCAGGGGCGGCAGGCTAGGCGGCGGGCCGGGTGGGGATTTCGAAGACACGGCCGCCGTCTTTCAGGCGGCTTCGGCGGCGGCGCGGACCCCGGCCATGGCCGCCGCCATCCCGAGCGCCGCCATGAGACTGTTTTCATCGGCCTTGCCGGTGCCGGCGATGTCGAAGGCGGTGCCGTGATCGGGCGACGTGCGCACGAACGGCAGTCCCAACGTCACATTGACGGCGCGATCGAAGGCCAGGGCCTTGATCGGGATCAGGGCCTGATCGTGGTACATGCAAAGGGCGGCGTCGAAGGTTTCGCGCTTTCGCGGCGTAAACAGCGTATCGGCCGCCACCGGGCCGAAGGCCTCGATTCCGGCTTGCCTGAGGGCCTCGACGGCCGGAGCGATGATCTCGGTTTCCTCCGATCCCATGGCGCCGTCTTCGCCGGCATGGGGATTGAGCCCGGCGACGGCCAGCCTCGGCCGGGAGATGGCGAAATCCGCCTCCAGGGCCGCCGCCGTCACCAGCCCGGCCTGGGTAATAAGGCCGGTGTTCAGGATTTCGGCGGCATTTCGAAGGCTTTCGTGAATGGTCACCGGAACGACCCTGAAGTCGTCCGCGGCCAGCATCATCACCGGCGCCGTGTCGATGCCGGAAAGGGCGGCCAGGAACTCGGTATGGCCGGGATAGGAAAAGCCCGCCTCGTATAGGGTGCTTTTGTGGATCGGGTTGGTGACCACGGCCCCGGCCACGCCGTCCATGGTCAGTTTGACGGCGGTTTCTATTGCTCCCATGACCGCCTTGGCGTTGGCGGGGTCGGGCTTGCCGGGCACGGCGTCGGCCGCCAACGAAGATTTCAAGACCGGCAGCGCGGAGGCGAAAACCGCCGCCGCCTCGCCCGGCCGTTCGATGGCCTCTATGGGGGCCGGCAGATCCAGTTCCCGGGCCAGGGAGTCCAGCCGCGCCGGATCGTCGATGATGAAAAACGGCGCCAGGCCCTCGCCACGCCGGGTCCAGGCCTTGAGCGCGATCTCGCCGCCGATGCCGGCCGGTTCCCCCATGGTCACCGCCAGGGGGGTCACCGCCAGGGGGGCCGGGCCGGCACCGCTTCGGTCTCCGGACACGACAGGCGGCCGGGCCGAGCCGGTCATAACCTGATGTCCACGAAGGCGGCGCGGCGCAAATCCCGCATGTGTTGGCGGGCGGCAAGGCCCATACGTTCACTGATCAACTTGTCGGCGATGCGCTCGCGGTTTCCGGCGGCGGTCAACTCGGGCTTCTCGACCTCGTCGCGGCGGCAGACCATCAGGATGATGACCCCGTCCTTGGTCCGCAGGGGGCGGCTGGCCTTGAGCGTCGGTAAACCGCGAACCAGGTCCCGTTGCTGGGGCGCCAGGGCGCTGGTTTTGATGTCGCCCAGGTTGCCGGAAAGGGGGGAGCCGATTTCCTTGCCCATCTTATCCAGATCCTGGCAGGTCTTGGCTTTTTCACCTAAGTTTTTCGCCTCCTGCATGGCGTCGGCGACGGTGGCGGGGCCGGTGCCCGGGGGGAGGGGCAGGAACAGTTGCTGCAAATTGATGACCGGCGACGCCGTTTCGGGGTTGGCCAGTCCGCGGGCGGTGCGTTGTTCCCTCAGGTATAGGATGGTATAACCGTCGACGGTCCGAACCGGCGGTGATAATCGGCCCGGCCGGAGTTTGGCCAGGGCCTGGTCAAGCTCATTTCCCAATTGGCCGAGCCTGTTCCAACCCAAATCGCCGCCCCTTTCGGCGGTCGGGCTTTTGGAGAAGTTTTGCGCCAGCGCCTGGAAGTTGGCCCCGGCCTGGGTCTGTTGGATCAGCCGGTTGGCGAGGGAAAGGATTTCCCGTTCGTCTTCCGGTTTGTCCACCGGCAGGAAAATCTCCGACACCAGGTATTCCGGCTTTCCCTTGTTGCTTTCGATTTCGCTCAGAACCTCGTCTATTTCCTCGTCGCTGACTTGGGAGAGGGCGCCAAAGCGTCCCTGAATCAGCTTCCTCCAGGCAATTTCGGCTTCGATCTGGGTGGTCAACGACGATTTTCGGATATTTCTTGAAGCCAGGAACTTGTCCAGGCCCCCCTTGTCGAGGCCGTTACCTTTTTCCAACCGGCGAAGGTCACTCTCGACTTCGCCTTCGGAAACAGGAATCCCCAAACGGGTGGCTTCCTGGCGCTTTAATTCATCGTCGATCAAGGACCGCAAGACCTGGGGGCCGAGCCTTTGGCGTGTTTCATTCGTATCGGGAAGACTCGACAGCGCGACGACGAGATTGAGCCGCATGTTCAGGTCGTAGACGGAGATCATTTCGTCATTGACCACGGCCGCGATCCTGAGCGCGTCCTGGGCCCGGGCGCTCCATGGGGCCGAGAACAGAACCAACGCCAACACACACACAAATAACCGTTTCATGGCCAAGCCGTCAGATTCTTTTCCGATTGAATGTGAAACAACAATTTTACCATAGGTTCGCACAGGCCCGGGAGAAAACAGTCCCAGAGCGCGGGGCGGGAGATTTTATTGTGAGAATACGTCGGCTCGGATGGGACCCAGGGTCTTGAAAAGGAAATTGAAGGTGATGGTGTCCGTCGGCTCCAGGTCGCGGTCCTCGAAAAAAGTCCTGTTTAGGTTGACATTGAAAACGAGGCATTCATTTTCGTAGGTAATATTGCCGCCAATGCTTCGCGTTTCACCGGCGACTAAATCCGTAAGTCCCGATAACCCAACCCGCCAAAACCGGTTCAGTCGTGAACTGGCGCCATAATTGATTTCCTCGCGTCCGGAAAATTCACTGCCTTGCTGGGTTTCGAGGAAAATGTAATTGGCCCTGACCTGGAATGCCGGAACGCCGGCGTTAAACGACACTTCGTTCCGTTTGGGTGTGAAGTTGTCGCTGGCGAAACGGGTCCGGTAAACCAGATTCAGGTATGGTCCCGGGGAAAGGCGAACCCGCGCGACAAGGTCCGAGAAATCCTCCTCGAGGCCCGATCCGGTGACGAAGGTGTCGTCGGACTTTGGCCGCCAGGATTGGCCGATGAAAAACGTGCTGCTGCCGCCCTTTTTTCCGTACACCCCCCATTTGAGACCGTAATTGATGCGCGGACCGCCCTCGACCCGGTCAATGCCGGAAAATTTATTGCGGCTGAACAGGTTGGTATCGTCGAACTCGATTTCCTGGCTGTCCTCGTTGGGGATGTCGTCCGCGTTGCCACCATAGGGTGTATAGACGGCTTGGACGACCGGTTCGAGGACTTGAGAGACATAAGGGGTGCTTTTGACGAACGGATAGCGCCAATCGAGCATGACCTCTGGTTGGATACGGCCGCTGAAACCGGAAAAATTCGACTTGCCCTGACGCTGAAGTTCGTCGACGTGGTAAAGGTCGCCGTTGAGGGCAAAAGAAAACTTATAGGCATCCCCCAACGGGCCCAGGAAGGGCAGTTGCCAACGGGGCCTGATGGACAGCCGGCGGGTGTCGGAGCCCTCGCTGCGGGTAATCGAAAGAAAATTGACGTCGAGGGTGGTCTGGCCGCCAAAACGGTCGGGTTCTCCGGCGTAGTTATAGTCGATCAACGGCAAAACCAGCGGTTCCTGACCGGGGTCGTCGGTGGACTGCAATCCCTGGAAGGCTAACCCTTGGACGGTGAAATAATTACGCCGGCGGAAGCCCTCGATAAAGAGCTTGCTGTTAAGCGAACTGGGCCCGCCCAGTCGGTAACGGCGCATGTAGGTGTCGTCGGTGGCGCGGTTGAAATCGAGCCCCCAGCGCCAGGTGTCATTAATGTCGAACCGGGCCTCGCTTAGGATATGGCCCCGGAAAGCAGCGGCATCGACGGCGGTGGAATCGCCCTCGGTGTTGCCGGCGACGAAACTTCCCGTGGCGTCGATGGTGCCCTTGAAAAAACGCCCCCGGTATTCGGCGATGGCGCCCGATCCCGCGTTCTCGGTAATGAGCGGTGTGACGGTGGCGTCCTGTTGGGACGAAATGTTGATGTAATAAGGTATCCGGGCGACAAAGCCCAAATCCGTCGAGGCGCCCAGGGTCGGAATCAGGAACCCGCTTTTGCGTTTAACGGTCGGATCGGGGTGAGAAAAGTAGGGAAGATAGCCCACGGGCAAGCCGTAAACCTCCAGCCAGGCATCGCGGTATTCGATGGTTTTATTTTTCTTGTCGTGAATGATTTTCACTGCCTTGATCTGCCATAGGGGTGGATTTTCCGGGTTATCCTGGCAAAGGTTGCAGGGCGAATAGACGCCTTTGCGCATCTCGGTGATGTTTCCCGCCGAACGCCGCGCCCCGGTCGCGGCGATCCGCGAACGGTCGGTCAGGATCATGCCCATGCTTTCGATGACGGCGTCCCGAAGGTCGCCGGAAAGCTCCATGCGGTCGCCGAAAACGATTTCCCCTCCCGGTTCGGTCAGCTCCACGTTGCCCGAGGCGGAAACCACATCCGTAACCTGGTTGTAGATAATGGTATCGGCGAGAAGCTTTCGCGACCCCTGGATCACCTCGACGTTTCCCGTCGCGGTGATGATGTTCCGCTCCTTATCGAAGCTCATTTCGTCGGCGCTCAGATGAACGGGAAGATCGCGGTCGATCTTGCCGGTGGTCTCCCTGCGCGGCGGCTCCTCTTTCCCCCTTTTTTCCTCGCCGGCGAAGCGCTGGGGTCCGATGGGGGTTGGAAAGGAGGGCTCGGTGGCTTGAGAAGGCGCCGGAACCGGCTCGGAAGGGGCATAAGGGTCGTAAGGACCCGGGTACCAAAGGGTGCCCAGAGGCTTCTGGGCCCGCGGCCGTGGCAACGGCGGCGCCGGCTGGGGATCGATAACGGGCGGCGGCAGGGTTTGCGGGGTTGACGGTTTCTTTCCGTAAGCCTCCGGAACCCAGAGGGTCCCCAGCGGTTTGTCCGGTTGCGGCCCGCCGGACGGTGGGGTTGGGAAACGATCCGTCGCCACGGGCCCGAGGGTCGGGGTCTCTGTTTGCGGCACTGGCGCCGGTGCGACGATTGGGGCCGTCGCCGGGGTGGGCGCGGGCGGCCGGTAAGGGCCGGGATACCAGAGGGTTCCCAAGGGTTTTCCTGATTCCGGCGGCGCTCCTTCGGCGGCGGGGGCGACGAACGCCACGGCCAGGACCGCCGAAATCGCCATGATATGTCCCAGGGTCAAACGCATCAACGGGTCTATCCGTCCTCGAGGTGGAGAAGCGTGGCCAACCCGAGAAGAGTCGCCACCCCGGACGGGGTCCAGGCCGCCATGATCACCGGAATGCTGTCTGAAAGGCCAAGGGCAAAAACGATGTCCGAGAAAAAATAAAGTATAAACCCGGTCATCACACCGCCGGCGATGACGAAGGTGGTTCCCCCCTGTCTCGAATGGCGAAGGGTGAAACTGGCCGCGATCAACACCATGGCGCACATGAGAAGCGGCGCCGCCAGAAGGGAATGCCAGTAAAGGCGGTGCCTGACGGCCGAAAAGCCGGCCTTTTCCAAGGTTTGAATGAACCCGGGGAGGTCCCAAAAGGACATCGTTTCCGGGGGCGCGAAACTGTCTTGAATCTTGCTAAGGGTGAGGTCGGTGGCAAGCCAGTAATTCTTTTCATAACTGGGCGGGCTTTCGGGTTGGTAGACCCAGGCATTGGTCAGGTGCCAAAAACCGTCCTCGAGACGGGCGTATTCGGCGTCGATGCGGTTGCGGAACTTGTCGGTTCCCTCATAGTTGAAAACGATGACGTTCCTGAGTTCGACGTCCTTTCCGGACTGCAGGATAGATTCCGAATGCACCACCGACTGGCCATCGGCATTGGACTGGCGCAGCCACAGGCCACCCTTCGACAGTGCCAGGAAACTCTTGTTTCCCTTCAACAGCGTCGATTCCAGCCTCTCGAAGCGGGTCAAGGTCGACGACGACAGGGGATTGAGGACCGCGACCTGGATGACTCCCAACAAAACTGCCAGGGCGATCACCGGAAAAAGGAACTGCCACGCCGATACGCCGGCCGCCCGGGTGATCACCAGTTCATGGGACCGGGTCAAGCGCCAGAACGCATTCATGCCACCGAAAAGAATAGCGAAGGGAAGCACCTGCTGGCCCATGTAGGGGAGCTTTAGAAACGCCATTTCCATCACCAGGGCGAAGGTGACGTCCGGGCGGGCGGCGGACCGGCGCAAAAGCTCGACGGCGTCAAAAATCAGAATCAAAAACATGAACAAGGCGAAAATAACGGCGAAGCTCAGCAGGAAATGGCGGCCGATATAAAACGATAGGGTTTTCGATAGGCGCACGGGATCAATCCTTCGCTATCAAGCCGTCTGCGGCTGGGCGCTGGGACGGCGCCGGCGTGGCGGATAGGCCATGAAGAAAAATCCGGCCACAATCGGCACCAGCCCGTGAACGTACAACAACGGAATCAGGGTCAGATTCTTGGCCACCAGATTATCCAACCCGAGCGCGCTACCCTGGAGCGCCACCATGAGGGCGATGGCGACGGAAACCTGACGGGTTTGGGTTTGGCGGCTAAAACTGCTGGATATCAAGCACGCCAGACCGACCAGAGTATAGGCCAGGGCCGCCAGGGGCGATACCAGCCGTTTATGTCCCTCGACGATGAATTTACCGAACTCCTTGGGCCCCATCCCCTCGGCGAACTTTTCGATATTCAGAAGCTCATGGAGGTCCCTTTCCCGGGGCTCCCGGTATCGTTCGCCGGTGGTTTCCCTTGTTTTCGCCAGATCGAAGACATAGCGGTCGAAATAGAGGATCGACAGTTTATTGGTGGTCTTGTCCACCGTCTGGCGGTTGCCGTTGAACAAGACCACGCGGGCGCCTTCGTCGGTTTGGATCATGGCGCCCTTGGACGCCATCAGGGTAAAGGGATTTTTCTTGTCGCGTTGATCGTGTACCAAAACGCCCAATAACTGGCCTTCGTTGGTGCGTTGGCGGATATAGACGGTGATGCCGTCGCTGACTTGGTTGAAGGCGCCTTCCTTGAGCAGGATGTGACTGTAATTGTAGCGAATGTCCCACTGCAGATTTCGGAATTTGGTATAGGACTGCGGGACAATTAAAATGTTCATGGCATAACCGGCGGCCATGACGATAAGCGCCAGAATCAATGCCGGTTTGGCCAGCCCCACCTGGCCCACCCCCGCCGCCTGCATGATCAACAGTTCCCGGTCGGTGATGAGCTTCGAATAAGTGAATACCACGACCGTGAACAGGGCGATCGGCAGTACGATGACAATGAAGTTGGGCAGCAGCAATACGGTCAGGTAACCGAACATCCCCGCCGAAAGCCCGCGGTTGACGATCATTTCTATGAATCGAAGCGACTGCGACAACCAGATGATGCAGGTCAGACCCGCGGTCACCAGAATCATTCCCACGAACAACTGCCGCAGAACGTATTTTGAAAAACCATTCATCGCCGGAGTTTTGCTTGTTATTTCCCGCTCAACCTGTGGGAAAAGTCCTAAAAAATCAAGTAATATCAAAGATTCCGCCGGAATCGGGCCGGAGATGTTCCGGGGGCCCGCCAGGGGGCCGATCGGATGTCCTCGGGGCCATTGACAAGCGATTGGCGTGGTATATGTAGTAACGTCGACCATATAAAAGGTCAATGGGATCCGTGGGCGGGCGGAAAATCGCGGCGGCCCGGGGATAGGCGTGATTGGAAGGGATCGGAGTTCCCATCAATGACTGAGGCAACGGTTTCGGTGGAAATCAAGGCCACCGGCGACAATCCCGGCATGGATGAAGGCGCCGCTCCCCGGTCTGGGGCGCTCCGCTGCGCCTTCATCCATGCCCCCGATCCGGTGTACAGCGAAACCCAGAACTATGGTACCAAGTTCATGCCCGTGTGGGCCTATACCCTGGCTTCACACGTTCCCGACGACGGGCGCTTCGAGATGGCGCTCCACGATATCCGATTCGATCCATTGGACGATATCGGCGCCGCCGATGTCTTCATGTTCAGCGGCATAAACCAGGATAACGCTTATCTGGAAACCGTCCGCGCCCGCCTGAAGAACCGTTACCCCGATGCCGTCACGATCCTCGGCGGGCCCATCTGCTGGTCTTTCGACCAGGCCGGGACGCTTGAGCAGTTGGACGGGTTCGACCATGTCTGCATCGGCGACGGCGAAGAGGTCATCGCCGAGGTGTTGGTCGCCATTTACGAGGGCCACGCCCCGGACCGGATCATTCGCGCGCCGCAGCGCTTTCCCATCGGCGAGGCGCGGCCTTTCTACAAGCCGATGATCGAGAACACCATCAAGCGCTACTACGGAGCCGTCCTGGAGGTTTCCCGGGGCTGCCCCTTCCTGTGCGAGTTTTGCGATATCCGCGTCATGGCCGACAACAACCGGCCCCATAACAAGGACCCGGACCTGATCGTGCGGGAACTGGACATGCTTTCGCGATTGGGCGTCAAGCAGGTCCTTTTCGCCTGTGACAACTTCATCGGCGAACCCCGCTGGGCCGAGGAACTCATCGACAGAATCCTGGCATGGGAGGCGGAAACCGGATTCCGGCCGAGCCTCTATACCTGGCTGACCATCAACCTCTACAAGCACCCGGCGCTGATGAAAAAAATGCGCCGCGGCGGCTTCGACATGCTGTTCATCGGCATCGAGAGCTTCGACAGCAACTCGCTTTTGGAAACGGCGAAGGTCCAGAACACCGCCGCCGAGCTGACCGAGGTGGTGCGGGAAATCCAATCCTATGGCTTTATCGTCGTCGCCGGGCTTATCTTCGGCTTCGATTCCGACGACGAGAAAAGCTTCGGCCGGACGTTGCAGGGGCTCAAGGATTCTTCCTTGCTGTCGGGCGACCCGTCGCTGCTGACGGCGCTTCCGGGAACGCCTTTGTACCGGCGCATGAAGCTGTCCGGGCGTTTGCGCGACGTCCGTTTCGGGCTCGGCGGCTATAAGTACCAGACCAACATCAAATACCTGTTGAACAAGGACAAGGTCATCGCCGGCTACCGGGAATTCGTCACCGGGTTCACCGACGGCGCGTACCAGTACGGGCGTCTCAAGGGTTATTTCGACCTTCTTACCGAGGGCAATTATATTCCCCTGGAATCAAAGGGGTTCGGCAATATCTGGCTGTTCGTGCGGATGATCGCCGGCGACTGGCCGGCCATGCGCCAGATGATGCAACGCCTCGGCCGTTTCGCCAAGACGCCCAGGAACCTCTATTACGCCTGCAAGGGCCTGGGCTTGGCGTTGACGCGCCTGCCCCGGGGCGGCTTCGGTTACTTTCAATTCTGGTTCTTCGCCTGGACCAACACCGTCCTGAAGTACCAGGACATCGGTGACAGCGACTTCGACATCGACAGCGTCGCCGATGATTTCGACGTCCGCGGCATCCTGCCCCGGGACTACGTCGCCACGGCGGACGAGAAAATCCCCCAGAATAAAATCGACGCCCAGCTCCGGGTGACGACGGCGCAACTCAGCGCGCTCGTCGACCGGCGGACGGCGGCGGGCGCCCAGTCTTAGCCTGTTTCCCGAAACCGGCCGACGGCGTTCCAGCCCCGGGTGACGGTGCGGCTTAGCGCCGGCGCCTGAACGAGGACGTGATCGGCGTAAAACCGGGCCGACACCATCTTTCCGGAAAGAAATTCCTGATCCCCCCCGTCATCTCCCCCGGCGGCCAGGAGACGGTCCGCCGCCAGCGCCGCCTTGGCCATCAGCCAGCCGCCGGCGACCACGCCCATGAGTCTGAGATAGGGAACCGCCCCGGCGGCCACGGCTTCGGGGTTTTCGGGGTCGGTGGCGACGATCCAGTCCGTCGCCTCGGCCAGGGCGTCGATGCCTTCGGTCAGGGATTCCCGGATGGTGCCTAAATCTTCTCCGGCACCCCCGGCGAGTTCGTTATCGAGCCCCCGCATGTCGGCGATCAGGGCCTGGGCGGTGACGCCGTCCTCGCGGGCCACCTTGCGGCCGATCAGGTCCATGGCCTGGATGCCGTTGGTGCCTTCGTAAATGGCGGCGATGCGGACGTCGCGCAGGAATTGCGGGGCTCCCGATTCCTCGATATAGCCGGCCCCGCCGAGGACTTGAATGCCGGTATTGGCGACCTCGATGCCGGTGTCGGTGCTCCAGGCCTTGACCACCGGGACAAGAAGATCCACCAGCGCCTGCTTTTCCTGGCGGACCGCCTCGTCCTCGTGGCGCTTGGCCGCATCGAGGGCGGCGGCGACGTAATAGGCCAGCGCGCGGGTGGCCTCGGTCTGGGCGCGCATGAACAGCAACATGCGCCGGACGTCCGGGTGGCGGTCGATGGCAACGGATTCATTCCCCCCGTCTGCCGTGTCTTCCCGAAGGGAACGGCCCTGTTTGCGTTCGGCGGCATAGTCCCGGGCGTGCTGATAGGCGCGCTCGGCGACGCCGACGCCTTGCAGGCCGATGGCGAGGCGGGCGTTGTTCATCATCGTGAACATGTACTCAATGCCCCGGTTTTCCTCGCCGACCAGGTACGCTTCGGCGCCGCCGCCGTCGATCCCTCCTTCGCCGAAGGACATTGCGCAGGTGGGGCTGGCGTTGATGCCCATCTTGTGTTCGAGGGACACGCACCTGAGGTCGTTGCGGGGGCCGAGCGAGCCGTCGTCCTTGACCAGGAACTTCGGCACCACGAACAACGACAACCCCTTGATGCCGTCTGGGCCCTTGATGCCGTCCGCGCCACCGGGCGTGCGGGCGAGCACCATGTGGACGATGTTTTCCGTGAAATCGTGTTCGCCGTGGGTGATGAAGATCTTCTGGCCGGTAATCAGGTAACGCTCGCCTTCCCTGACCGCCCGGGTCCGGATCTTGGACAAATCGGACCCGGCCTGGGGTTCGGTCAGGTCCATGGTCCCGGACCAGACGCCGGACACCAGTTTTTCCATGAAAACGGCCTTGAGGCCGTCGGAACCATGCACCGACAGAAGCTCCACCGCCGCCTGGGTCAGCGTCGGACACAGCGCGAACGCCATGTTGGCGGCGTGCCAGATTTCATAAATCGCCGTCGTCACCAGCCACGGCAACCCCTGGCCGCCGTAATCGGGATCGAAGGGGATGCCGTTCCAACCGCCTTCGATGAATTGGGCGTAAGCCTCGGGAAATCCTTTCGGCGTGCGGACGACGCCGTTCTCCAACACGCAGCCCTCGATGTCGCCGGACCGGTTCAGGGGCGCCAGGACTTCCGCCCCCAGCTTGCCGGCTTGGTCCAGGATCGCGTCCACCAGGTCGGGGGATACCTCCTCGAAACCCGGCAATTGGGCGACGGCGTCGAGGCCCACCAGCTCGTTCAAAACGAACCGCATGTCGTCCAGGGGCGCCCGGTATTCGGTCATGGCCAGTTGTTCCCGCCTGATGGGAGCCAATGAACACCAATCGCCCGATGGTGTCCAGGGGGCGCCGGAGCGGGCGAAAAGGTGACGTTAGGGCTTCGGCGCCAGCCGTCCGCCGGTCGCTTTCCAGTTATCGAAGCCGCCTTCCAGATAGCGGGCGTCGAGGCCGAGATCGCGAAGTGCCGCCGCCACGCCTTGGCTGACCTCATGGCCGTGGACGCAATAGCAGACGACCGGCCGGTCCCGGGTCACGTCGCTAGCCAATCCGGGGGCCCATTCGTCGATCATCGCCGGGTCGCGCCAAGCCGCCCCGGCGATGACCACGGTGTCATCGTCATAGGCCGGTTTCTTGCGGACATCGAGAATGGTGACGTCGCTCAGGTCAGCCAGCTCTTTTGTCGTGATGGATGTCTGCATGATGAGGTCTCCTTTATCGCTCAGAACACCATGACTCGGGCAAACCCGAAGGCGGCGCCGACGGCGACCAGCCACGGCACCGAAATCCGCCCGGACAACAGCAACGCGAACGCCACGGCGCCGGCGGCGACGGCCGTCCAATCGACGGCGCCGCCGGGAATAAGCACGGCCTTACCCAGGAACACGGTCAGGTTAAGAATGACGCCGACCACGGCCGCGGTGATCGCCTCAAGCGCGCTTTTCGCCCAAGCCAGGGCCTGCAGGCGTTCGATGTAGGGGGCGCCGGCGATGATGAACATGAACGACGGCAGGAAGGTGACATAGGTCGTCAAAAGCGCCGCGATAAGCCCGGCCGCCGCCGGTGACAATCCCGCCGCGCCACCGTTCCAGCCACCGAAATAACCGACATACGTGGTCACCAGGATCAGCGGTCCCGGTGTCGTTTCGGCCAGCGCCAGGCCGTTGATCATTTCGCCCGGCGTCAGCCAGCCGTAAGTGTTGACCCCGGCCTCGGCGATATAGGGCAGCACCGCGTAGGCGCCGCCGAAGGTGACGAAGGCGGCGGTGGTGAACAGCCGCGCCACGTCGGCGAAGGGCTGGGCGCCCAGTATTTGGATGACGGCGAAGACCGGAAGCGCCCACAGGACCGCGAACACGGCAACGATGATGGCCAGCCGCCTTAACTCACCGCCGGCGCTCCGCGTCCCGGCGGCCGCTTCGGGCACCGGGTCATGGCCGTGACCGCCGGCGGAAAACCGGACTGACGGCATCCGGGCGGCGACGATGCCGATGATGCCGGCGCCGAGGACGACGGCCGGGAACGGCACGCCCAGGAAGTAAAGGGCGACGAAGGCGGCCGCCGCCATGATGACCCCGGCCCAGGTGTTGCACGTGCGCCGCCCGATCCGCCACAGCGCCTGGATGACAATGGCCACCACCACCGGCTTGACGCCGAGGAACGCGGCCTTGATCAGCGTGCTGTCGCCATGCGCGGCGGCCAGCCAGGCCAGAAACACGATCAGAAAAACGCCGGGGACGACGAAGGCGGTGCCGGCGACAACGGCGCCCTTGACGCCGTGCAGGCGCCAGCCGATGTAGGCCGCCAATTGCTGCGCCTCCGGTCCCGGCAACAGCATGCAGTAGTTGAGCCCACGCAGGAACGCGCCCTGGTCGATCCAGCGCCGTTTATCGACGCACTCGGTCTGCATGATGGCGATCTGTCCGGCCGGTCCGCCGAAGCTGATGAAGCCGAGCTTGATCCAGAAGCGCGCGGCGTCGGCAAAGGTAACGTGTTGCTGTTCGGAAATATTTTTGCCGCCCACGTTCATCCCTCCTTTCCACGGCCCATCCGGGGCCGGTGAATCAAAGGGCAGAACTTGGACGGCGTATTCATGGGACCGCCTTGGCGTTGTCGGGCGTCTGCCACCGGCCCGGCGGGGGTGTTGTACCGAAAACGTGGCCCGCGCGCAAGTGGAATGTCGACGCGGTTATGCGGCGGGCGGCGGCTGCTCGCGGGTATAGACCCAGGATTTCCCGTCCGACAGCTCGGGCCGGTAGGCATAGCCGTCCTCGGCGAAGGATTTGAGCTGATGCGGCGATTCCAGCCGGTTCTTGATGATGTAACGCGCCATGGCGCCCCGCGCGCGTTTGGCGAACATGCTCAAAACCTTGGCGACGCCGGACTTGACCTCCTTGAACACCGGCGTGATGACCGGGCCCTTGAGGTCACTCACCTGGACGGCCTTGAAGTATTCCTTCGACGCCAGGTTGATGACGCTGGGGTCCGGCTGCTTGGCGATCACCTCGTTGACCGCCGCCGTCAGCCGTCCGTCCCAAAACCCGTACAGGTCGTCCCCGTGGGGCGGGCAGAACCTGGCCCCCATCTCCAGCCGGTAGGGCTGGATCAGGTCGAGCGGCCGGAGCAGCCCGTACAGGCCCGACAGGATGCGCAAATGGTCCTGGGCGAACGCCATGTCGTCCTTGTCCATCCTTCCGGCGTCGAGCCCGACGTAAGTGTCGCCGTTGAACACCAGCGCCGCCTGCTTGGCGTTGGCGGTTGTGAACGGGGTCGAAAACGCCCGGAAGCGCCGATAGTTGAGGTCCGCCAGCTTGTCCGACAGCTTCATCGTCCGGGCCAGATCCCCGCGGCTGAGCCCGCGCGCCATTTCCACCAGCACTTCGGATTGTTCGAGGAATTCGGGCTGGCTGTGTTTACCCGGCGGGGCCTCGGTTTCGAAATTCAGTTTCTTGGCGGGGGAGATGACGGCAAGCATGGGGCGGAATCCGTTTTGGCGGTTGGGGGCCGGAAAGGTTCGTGCTTTGATATAGACACTTTGGCCAAAATCGCAAAGGGGGAAAAGGGGTGATAAAGGGGAAAAAAGGGGAAAAAAGGTGATCGACGTCTACGACTTCAAGAACTGTGACACTTGCAGGAAGGCGCTGAAGTGGCTGTCCGAAAATAACTTTGAGCACCGCTTCCATGATTTCCGCCGTGATGGACTGGACAGGCAAAAGCTTGGCCGCTGGGCCGCCGCCCGCGGCTGGGAAACGCTGTTGAACCGGCGCTCCACCACCTGGCGCGGGCTTGCCGATACCGACAAGGACGGCATTGACGGGGCCCAGGCCGAGGCCCTGATGGCGGCCCATCCGGCGCTGATCAAGCGCCCAGTGTTCGAAGCGGCGGGCCGCGTCATCGTCGGCTTCAGGGACGAGCAGCGGAAGCAACTGGCCGGTTGACGCCCGCCCCCTCACAGCACCTTGCCCGGGTTCATGATGCCCTTGGGGTCCAGCGCCGCTTTCAGGGCCTTCATCAGGTCCAGTTCGGGGCCGGTTTTGTAGCGCTTGAGGTCTTCGCGCTTCAACGCGCCGATGCCGTGCTCGGCGCTGAAGCTGCCGCCCAGTTCGGCGACCAGGTCATGGACCATGCGGTTGACGCGTTGCCATTCGGCCAGAAAGGCGTCGGCGTCCATGTCCTCGGGCTGGCCGAGGTTGAAATGGATGTTGCCGTCGCCCAGGTGCCCGAAGGCGATTGGCCGGACGCCCGGCATGTCCGCCTCGACCAGGGCCCGGGCCTTCGATAGGAATTCCGGCACCCGCGACACCGGCACCGAAATGTCGTGCTTGATGCTCGCCCCGGCGGCCGGCTGGGCTTCGGGCACGGCGTCGCGGAGGCGCCACAACTCCGCCGCCTGGGCGCTGCTGGCGGCGATCACGGCGTCGGCGATCATCCCCTGCTCCATGGCGCCCGAGAGGATTTCCTCCATCGTCTGCTTGAGGCCGCCGTTGCCGTCCCCGAACCCGGACAGCTCGATCAGCGCATAGCACCCGTGCGCCTCGGCAAACGGGTCGCGGATACCCTCGATATGGGCGACGGCCAGTTCCAGGCTCCGGCGGTCGAGGAATTCGAACGCCGTCAGGGCGTCGGCGGCCAGCTCAGTGGCGCGTTGGAAGAGGGCCAGCGCCGCCCCGGCGTCGGCGGCCGCCGCCAGCGCCGTTTCGATGCGATGCGGACGGGGAAACAGCTTCAGCACGGCGGCGGTAATCACCCCCAACGTTCCCTCGGCGCCGATGAAAAGGTGCTTCAGGTCGTAGCCGGTGTTGTCCTTCCTCAGCCCCCGCAGCCCGTCCAGGACCTGGCCGTCGGGCAGCACCACCTCGAGCCCCAGCACCAGGTCGCGGGCGGTGCCGTAACGCAGCACCCGCACGCCGCCGGCGTTGGTCGAAAGGTTGCCGCCGATCTGGCAGCTTCCTTCGACGCCGAGGCTGAGTTTGGATGTGGCCTTGTATTCCAGCCCGCCGCCAACGACACCGCCAGTCGCGGTGTCCGAGTGCTTAAACCTCGTGGGTCCTTCATCGGCAGAGACGACACTGACACTGAAGTCAGTATTTGTTGCCAGGGCAGTGGTGCTTCCTAAGATCTTCACCTTAAACTTTTTCACCGTCAGGGAATCACTGTCCAGTCCGACATGCAGATCTTTCAAGAGTCCGGTAATGGTATTGCCATCAAACGTCACCGTTACATTGTCGAGATTCTTGATCTTCACCTTGTGCCAACCACCGGCATCGAGCTGGGGATTGACCCCACCCGTCCCAGAAACGAAGGTAGTATTCGCCACTTTCTTGAGGGTCAGTTCTTTCAAGCCCCCACCCTTATCTTTTATCTTCGCCGTCGCGTTCTCCATCACCAGCGTACCTGCCGGCCATACCAGCACCGTATCCTGCTGGAGGACCAGATTTGCCGTCCCTCCTGGCGTCACTCCCCAGAGAAAGTTCCAGATGGTATTGAGGTCAGGATCAGTGTTGGTGGTTTCGAAATGCAAGGAATCGACTCGAGCGATAGAATCATTACTCCCACTGGGGTCATCACACTGAGC
>JADFMB010000185.1 GCA_022564115.1 Pseudomonadota bacterium | reverse complement strand
GATGTTCTGCGCCGAAACCATGGCGTAGAGCATGGGGATCGAAAGCATCGTGTTGGTGCGCGAGAACAGCATCGCCGTCCTTGCCGCGGCGGCCTTGGCGTCGGCCTCGGCTTCGACGATGCCCAAGGCGATCTTCTGTTTCGGCCAGATGATGAACCAGACGTTGAACCACATGATGATGCCCAGCCACATGCCGATGCCGATGGCCGTGTGCTTGGCGACGCCGTCGGCGAGGCCCAGCGTCAGCGCGCCGACGATGTAGCCGTTGCTGAACGCCAGCAGCAGGCCGGTAACGATGGTCGCCATCGCCGCCCAGCGGAACCACCACAGCGCCGCCGGCGCGATGACCTTGCCGATGGCCGGTTTCTGGTCGTCCGGGATTTTGGGCATGCTGGGAATCTGGACGAAGTTGAAATACCACAGCAGACCGATCCACATGACGGCGCTCAGCACGTGCAGCCAGCGCCACATGAACGCGATCCAGGCGCTATCGCCGGGCATGCCTTCGCCCGTCGCGCCGACGACGATAACGACCATGACCACCGTCAAAACGAAACCGGCGATCACCGTCGATCTAAGATTGCTAAGGATGCCAGCCATGAATCACCCCTCCTTTATCAAGTCCACTTATCAAGTTCACGGGCGCCCATGAAAGTTTAGAGGCGCTCTAATACAGGTTGAACTGGATATATACGGATGATGGGCATGGCTTCAATGTTAATCCTGCAATCCAGTCTGACTAAGGGTTTGCGCCTTGCAAGGCGCATGCCCCAAAGAGAGAAAAGGGGCCTTTGGAGGCATGGATTCGGGCTTTCGGGCCCTTTTAGCCACCCAAGACCCCAGGCCGCCGGTCAACGGTTCAAGGGGTCGGGCGGCAGTTCGAACGAGTCTTCGCCCGGCTTGTCGGGCTCTCCCGGGATGCCCTCCAGGACGCCTTCGACGGGGCCGCCCTGTTCGGCCGCCTCCTTGGCCTTGCGCTTTCTCCGTTCGGCCTGGATTTCCTCCGACGTCATTTGCGACAGCGGTTTCTTGACCCCGGGTTCGGCCTCTGTTCCGGGGGCGTCGCCGGGGGCTTCCCCGGAGGAACCCGGCGCCGGCAGCGGGCCCATGGTGCCGCGGCTGAGGCGCATCAGTTCATGCGACGAAACCTGCGGGAAAATGGGCGGAGCGTTGGCGAGATACAGCATTACCGCGCCGCGTTTGGTGTCCGGGAAGCCGCCCCGGCTGTCGTCGTATTTGCGAATTTCGAGCACCGTGATCACCTGTGTCTCGGGGTCGATGCTGCGCCAGGCCAGGGTCGGGTTGTCCTGGCGCGGCTTGGCGAAAGGAGCGATGGAGCGGTTCCAGGCGTCCGTGGGTTTCCCGAACCGTTGGTGGAAATAGCCGGCGATGCGCTGGAAGGACTCGGACGGGAACAGCGCGTGGAAGCGGCTGGCGATGCCCTGGTCATAGCGCGCGATGGCCTTCTGGCCGGTGTAAAGGATCGTCGGAACCAGAAAATCGGGCTGCATGGCTTCCGGCCAGTCGACGGTCTCCAGGCAGAAAAGGGTGGTCCCCCGGTTCTTCTTGACACACCGGTTGTAGGGATCGATTCCGGTGCCTGAGGGCGGGAAGCTGTTCTCCAGCGAAACGGATTCGCCCAGGCTCAGCGTCACCCCCGTCAATGAGATCCTGAGCAGGGATCCCCGGGCCGGTTTTCTGACCGCCAGCGGCGGCGCCTCGGCCGACGTCACTTCCGTGATCGGCCAGTATTTCGGCGGCCTGTCGGCGTCGGCCTCCTCGCCGTCGGGGGCGTCCTTTTCCCCCGCCTGGGCCAGTTTCTCGTCCGCCTCCAGCAGCAACCGGCCGGACCGGTCCTTGTCGCCGAAACCCGGGGTCAGGATCCCGACCAGTTTGTTGAAGACGCCCTTGATCATGCCCGGTTTGTCCGTCTCGGCCGTCAGCGGCTTTTCACCTTCGCCCGCCAGGGCCCCGGGCGGAACCCCGGGCGGTGCCTCGGGCGGGGGCTCGAGGGGGGCCTTTTCGACCGCCGCCATGGGGGCCTTGTCGGGCACCGGCGGTTCGGCGCTTTCGAGTTCGGCGTCCTCCGGTCGGGCGGCGACTTCAGCCGGTTCCGCCGGGGACTGTTGGGCGTCTAGGGCTCCGGGGGCTCTCAGGGCGCCGGGGTTAATGACCTGCATTTCCGGCAGCCAGGCCTTGAAGGCCTCCTCGTCGCCGGATTCCAGGAAATCGGCCAGCTTGTCCAGGAACCGGGGTGAAAACTTATTCGGTGCCGAAATCCGGGGCGGCGGCAGGGGCAGCTCGTAGGTCTCGATTTCGCCGACTGCGGGGGCTCCCGTGGGCGGCCCTTTATCCTCCGGCTTTTCCTTCTTGTCGTCGGACGTGAACAGGCCGGCCATCCGGTCGAGGAAACTCTCCTCGGGTTTTTCGGGTTTGGCCTGGTCCTCCAAATCCAGATCGATCGTCACCGTTTCCAGGTCCGTCTCTTCCAGCTTGGCGGCGGGCTCGTCGGTGATTTCGACGACAATGTCCCCGGGCAGGTCCCCGGTCACGTCCACGGTGACGTCCCCGGTCACGTCAACGATTATCTCGTCCGGTTCCTCGACCGCCTCCTCGACGATGGTTTCCTCCAGTTCCGCCCCTGGTGCTGCCCCCGGGGCCGAATCGGCCTCCTTGGCGGCGTCTCCGGGCTTCGGCGGCGGCCTCACGCCGCCCGGGGTGATCAGGTCGACCAGCGACTTGAAGAACGAGAGGGGGCCTTCCCCGGCCAGCGGCTCGCCCGGGGGTTCCGGCGCCTCGGCGACGGTCCTTGCCGCATCCGGTGCATCTTGTGCATCCGGCGCATCCCGTGCCTCGGGGGCTTTTTCCGCTGGTTTGTCATCGGCCTCTTCGGGCGGGACTTCGGCGATGGTTTCGCCTATGTCCGGGGGGGGCATGTCCGGGGTTTCGCCGGGGATCTTCTTCGGCTTGGCCCCCGGCAAAGCACCCACCATCGATGGCGGGGCCGGAGGCTTGGGCGGCGGGGCGGCGAATTTCCGTTTCGGGCGGGATTTCGCCGCTTTTTGGGCTTCCTTCGCCCTTCCGGGGACCAGGGCCACCGGCGGCGTCTGTCCGGCAAGGCGGCGCGACAACAGGTAATGGGCGACGATGAAATGGCCCTTGTCGACGGCCAGATCGGCGGCGGTCATGCCTTCTTCGTTCTCGGCGTAAAGATCGGCGCCGTCCTCGATGCTCTTCTTGACCCCGGTCATGTCGTTGAGGGCGACGGCCTTGAAAAGCTCCAGCGTCGATCCTTTTAGGTCCGCGTCCTTGGCCGCCTCGGCCGGGCTTGGGCCGGCGAACAGGAACGCCGCCGCCAAAAAGACGGCGCACAACCATCCCCCGTGTCTTGGCCGATACTGCGCGCGCACCAGTTTCCTCGCGATTCAGTCACCCCTGAACATGATCGCCGAATAGAGAATCGATTCGGCACCCATTCTGCCATTTTTTGCCCCGACCCGACAGGGGCGGCAGGGTCGGGAAGCCCTGCCCCAAGCGCCACACAACCCCCTGTGACATGCCGCCGGCAAGCTGCTATACCGAAAACGGGCCTTCGTCCCCAACCGCCCTGGGAGGGAAATTTGTCATGGATTACAGGCGCTTAGGCCTAAGCGGCCTTATGGTTTCACCGATCTGCCTCGGCACCATGATGTTCGGCGGCAGGACCAATGAACGGACGTCCAGGCGCATCATCGCCTCGGCCCGCGAGGCCGGAGTCAACTTCATCGACGTCGCCGATGGCTACGCGAACGGCGAATCGGAAAGGGTCGTCGGCCGGGCCATCAAGCGCCAGCGTCACGACTGGGTTCTGGCGACCAAGGTCGGCAATCCGATGGGGCCGGGGGCGGGGCCGAACGAGAAAGGGCTGGGGGCCAAGCATATCCACCGGTCCATCGACGCCAGCCTCAAGCGCCTGGGCACCGATTTCGTCGATATCTATTACTTTCACCTCGACGACCTGGAAACGCCGATGGAGGAAAGCATCCAGGCCGCCGCCGACATCGTCGCCCAGGGCAAGGCCCGGTATTGGGGCATCAGCAACTACGCCGGCTGGCGCATCGCCGCCCTGTGCGGCCTGGCGCGGGCCATGGGCGCGCCGCCGCCGGTGGTCTGCCAGCCCTATTACAACGCCATGAACCGGATGCCGGAAACCGACGTCTTGCCGGCGTGCGAGTATTTCGGCCTCGGCGTCGTGCCTTACAGTCCCCTGGCCCGCGGCGTGCTGACCGGCAAGTACGCGCCGGGCAAGTCCCCGGACAAGGGCACCCGGGCCGGAAGCGGCGACAAACGGATGCTGTCGACGGAGTTCCGCGCCGAATCCCTGAAGATGGCCCGGAAGATCAAGAAGTACGCGGAGGAGCGCGGCATGACGGCGGGCCAGTTGGCGTTTAACTGGGTGCTCAACAATTCGCTCGTCACCTCGGTGCTGGCCGGACCCCGGACCCTGGCCCAGTGGAAGGAATACTTAAGAGCCCTCGACCACGAATTCACGCCCAGGGACGAGGCGCTGATCGACAGGATGGTGCCGTCGGGCCACCCGTCGACGCCCGGCTATTCCGATCCCAAATACCCCACTCAGGGACGCCGGCCCTGGACCGGGTGAGGGGGGGGCAGGGGGTGTAATCCAGCCGTTTGGGGGTTAGGTGGGGGATTATGGAAAATCCCCACCGTAATGTCGGCTTCTGTAGGCTTCTGTAAGCTAATGTCTGCATTTTGGCCATGA
>JADFMB010000184.1 GCA_022564115.1 Pseudomonadota bacterium | reverse complement strand
ATGCGGCGGCGTTTTTGCCGAAGCCCTGGTTCGCCGGCAAGGTCGTCCTGATCGGCGCCGATCTTCCCCTCAGCGACCGCCACCGCACGCCCTACGCGGCCGCCTTCGGCGGGCGGGAGGGAAACCTGCCCGGGATATTCATTTTCGCCCATGCCATGGCGCAACTGATCGATGGGCGGACGCAGGCGAAAATGGGGACATTCAATGAAACGGCGCTGATCGCCGCATTGGCCGTCATCGGGGTGCTGTTGGCGCTGCTGGATTTTCCTTTGTGGGCCAAGGGCGGGTGTTACCTGGCGTCGCTGGCGCTGCTTTGGGGCGGCGGGTTCGCGCTTTTTGGATATGGCGGCATCATGATCCCGCTGTTGGCGCCGACTCTCGGTTTCGCCACCAGTTCCAGCATGGGCGTCGCCTTTATCGGCCGCCGCGACCGGCAGCAGAAGAAATTCATCCGCGAGGCGTTCTCGCGGTACCTTTCCCCGGCCCTGGTCAATCAGCTTGTCGCCGATCCCGAGCAGCTCAACGTCGGCGGCGAAAGGCGGGAACTGACGTATATATTTACCGACCTCGCTAGTTTCACATCGTTTACCGAACGCACCGAGCCCTCGATTCTGGTGCCCCTGCTCAACGCTTACCTCAGCGCCATGTGCGGGATTTTTATCAAACACGGCGCCACCATGGACAAGATCGTCGGCGATGCGGTGGTGGGCTTCTTCAACGCCCCCATGGACCAGGCCGACCACCAGGCCCGCGCCGTCGCCACGGCGCTGGAACTGGATGCCTTCTGCCAGGATTTCGTCGCCGAACAGGCCGCGAAGGGGTTGGATCTGGGAATTACCCGCATCGGGGTCCATTCCGGCACCGCCATCATCGGCAATTTCGGCGGCGATCAGTTCTTCGATTACACGGCCCATGGCGACATGGTGAACACGGCGGCGCGGCTGGAAAGCGTCAACAAGCATCTCGGCACCCGCGTCTGCATCAGCGGCGTAACGGCCAGTGCCTGCCCCGATGTCGCCTTCCGCCCCGTCGGCGCCTTGGTGCTGAAGGGAAAGACCAAAGGGCTGGAAGTCTTCGAGCCGCTTGCCGACGGCGAGGCGGATTCCGCCGCCATGACGGCATACCGGGAAGCCTTCGAATTGTTGCAAAACAACCATCCCGGCGCCCTTGAGGGGTTCCGCAAGGTCTTGGAACTGAACCCTTCCGATCCGCTGGCGAAATTCCACACCGGCCGCTTGGAAAAAGGCCAAACCGGTGCGACAATAGTGATGGAGGAGAAATGATGACGGGTCGATGGATTTCATCCTTTATCGGAATCTTGCTGATGACAGCGGCGTTTTCGGCCCAGGCGCAGCAGTTGGTCGTCATTGCCAGCGGCGCGCCCTCGTTGAAACCCGGTCAGGTCGTCAAGTCCGGCACGGCCATCGAAATTCCCGCCGGCGCCAGCGTCACCCTGGTTTCCGAAACCGGCAAGATGGTGACCCTGAAAGGCCCCTTCTCGGGTCCGGCGGAAGCCGGCGGCCAGGGGGGCGGCCAGGGGAGCGCCGACGGCAAGTTGATCGCCTCTCTTTCCGGGCTTCTTTCCGGCTCCGGCAAGGAAACCGGGTCCTTGGGCACCATGCGCGCCATCGCGCCGCCGAAACCGCCTTCCGACCCCTGGGTCATCGACACCGGCAAATCGGGCGATTTTTGCGTACAGGCCAAGGGGCCGGTGATGCTGTGGCGCGAAAAGGCGGGCAAGGCCCGGATTCTGACGCTCAAGAACCTCACCGACAAAAGCAAGTCGAAGGCCGAATGGCCGGCCGGAAGCGCCACCCTGGAATGGCCGTCCAAGGTGAACCTTACCGATGGCGCCCGGTATCTGCTCCGCATGAAGGGCTCGCGGGCGGCCCGGAAGTTTAAGCTGCACCTGGTTCCCGGCGACCTGCCGTCGGATGCCCACCGGGCCGTGTGGATGGCCCGGAACGGGTGCGAAAAACAAGCCATGCGGCTGCTCGCCGGGCTCCGCTGATCCGTCCCCAACCCTGGCCCCAACCCCGGCCCCAACCCCGCCGAAACCGGCCCTGGATTCAGCCAATCGGTCTTCGCCATCCCGCGCATTGCTACGGCCTAGGCTTTCTGCCATTATCCGCCACCGAATCCGTATAAAAACAAGTGAGTAAACCACTATGGGAACGTTTAGCATTTGGCATTGGCTGATCGTCTTGGCCGTTGTCCTGGTTCTGTTCGGCGGCGGCGGCAAGATTTCCCGGCTGATGGGCGATTTCGGCAAGGGCTTGAAATCCTTCAAGAAGGGCATGAAGGAGGAGGAGCCCGAGGCGGTGCCGGAAGAGGGGCAAAAGGCCCTTAAATCGGAGCAGGCGGAGGAAGTTTCCGAACCCGAGTCGAAAAAGGACAAGGCTCAGCAAGGCTGACCGGCCATCCTTTTTGGGCCTATTGGGGCCTTTTGGGGCCGTCCTGGGCCGTCGGCCTTGAAACCGCGCCCCCGTCCCGCCAACCCCGCCCTTTGCAGGGAGCTTTGATCCGCCATGTTCGACATCGGCTGGCAAGAACTTTTCATCCTTGCCGTTCTCGGCATTATCGTCATCGGTCCCAAGGATCTGCCCGGCGCCATCAGGATCATTACCAAATGGATCCGCAAGGCGCGGTCCATGGCGCGCGACTTTCAGGACGGCCTCGACGAGGTCGTCCGCGAGGCCGACCTGGATGATCTGAAAAAGGAACTGGACAGCCCCGGCGGCCTGGACATCGCCAAGAAGATCGGCGACGCCGTCGATCCGACCGGCGAGATTGCCAAAGACATGGACCTGGACAAGGACGTGCACGACGAAATGAGCGGCGCCGTGGACGATTTGAAGAAAATCACCGACCCCGATTCCGGCCCCAAGGACGCCGCCAAGGACGCCGCCACGGACGTCCCCAAGGACGCCGCCAAGGACGCTCCCAAGGACGTCCCCAAGGACGCTCCCAAGGACGCTCCCAAGGACGCCGCCAAGGACGCTCCCAAGGACGCTCCCAAGGACGCCGCCAAGGACGATGGCCCGGCGGAGGGGGAGGCCCAAAAGACATCCCGGAAGGCAAGCGGGTAGGCGGCGGTGGCCGACGCCGGACTCACCGAAAAAGCGATGCCGCTGCTCGATCATCTGATCGAGCTCCGCTCGCGCCTTCTGAATTCCCTGATCGCCGTCGTGGTGCTGTTTTTCATCAGTTATTACTTCGCCCCCGAACTTTACGACTTCCTGGTCGCGCCCCTGGCCGACGTGTTGGAGGAAATGGGCGGTGAGCGCCGGCTGATCTTCACCGCTCTCCACGAGGCATTCTTCACCTATATCAAGGTCGCCTTTTTCGCCGCCCTGTTCCTGTCATTTCCGTTCATCGCCATCCAGGTGTGGATGTTCATCGCGCCGGGCCTTTACAAGACTGAAAAACGCGCCTTCGCGCCGTTTCTGATCGCCACGCCGATCCTGTTCTTCGCCGGCGGCGCGCTGGTCTACTACTTCATCTTCCCGCTGGCGTGGAAGTTCTTCCTCAGCTTCGAATCCGTCGGCGGCGCCGGGGCCCTGCCGATCCAGTTGGAGGCCAAGGTCGATCAATACCTGTCGCTGGTGATGCGGCTGATCTTCGCCTTCGGGCTGTGCTTCGAACTGCCGGTGGTGTTGACCCTGTTGGCCCGGGTCGGCATGGTCTCGTCCAAGGGCCTGAAGAAAAATCGCAAGTACGCCATCGTGCTGGCCTTCGTCGCCGCCGCCATCCTGACGCCGCCCGACGTCATCAGCCAGATCGGTCTGGCGCTGCCGACCATGGTGCTCTATGAGATTTCCATCCTCTGCGTCAGGATGGTTGAGAAAGGACGCGGCGACGTCGAAGAGGAAGAGGACGAGGACGAGGACGAAGAAGAAGACGAAGTTGAAGAAGGCCACCCGGACGACGATTTCCCCGATGATCCCCATGATCCCGACAACGTCGCCTCGCCTTAAAGGCTGATCGCCCATGTTCGACATCAAGTGGATCCGCGACAACCCGGAAGAATTCGACCGTGGCATGACGCGCCGGGGGCTGGAGCCGCAATCGGCGGCGTTGATCGCCCTCGACGCCACGCGCCGGGAGACGGAGACTTTGGCCCAGGAAATCCAGGCCGAGCGCAACAAGTTGTCGAAGGAGGTCGGCGAGCTGAAAGCCAAGGGCGAGGACGCGGTCGACCTGATCGCCAAGGTGTCGCGAACCAAGGCCGCCGAGGCCGAGGCCGGAAAGGCCGCCGATGAGGCGTCGGCGGCCCTGGACGAGGCGATGGCCCAGCTTCCCAACCTGCCCGCCGCCGACGTCCCCGACGGCACCGACGAGGCGGCGAACGAGGAAATCCGCGTCTGGGGCGATAAGCCGAAATTCGACTTCACGCCCAAGGAGCACTTCGACATCGGCGAGGCGCTCGGCCTGATGGATTTCGAGACCGCGGCCAGGATGTCGGGCGCGCGGTTCGTGCTTTTGTCGGGTGCCCTGGCGCACATGGAGCGCGCGCTGGCTAATTTCATGCTCGACCTGCACACTACCGAGCATGGGCTGACCGAGGTCAACCCGCCGGCGCTGGTCAACGACGATGCCCTGTTCGGCACCGGGCAACTGCCCAAATTCGGGGACGACCTTTTCACCATCGACCAAGGCAGCCTGTGGCTCATCCCAACGGCCGAGGTGCCGCTGACCAACATCGCCGCCGGCCGCATCGTCGAGGCCGACGATCTGCCCCGGCGCTACGCGGCGATGACCTGGTGCTTCCGCTCCGAGGCGGGGGCGGCGGGCAAGGACACCCGCGGCATGATCCGCCT
>JADFMB010000025.1 GCA_022564115.1 Pseudomonadota bacterium | reverse complement strand
CCTTGCCGTTCTGCTTCGCCCATTCGTCGGAGGCGACGACGACGGCGCCGACGACGAACATCATCCAGCGCAGGAAGTTGACATTGAGGCCGATCAGTTGGGCGCGCATCTCGTTGTCGCGGATGGCCTGGAGAGCGCGGCCAAAGGGCGAATGCACAATCGTCCAACAGACGGCGACGGCGAGCCCGGTCATGGCCACCGTGAAATAGAAGGCGACGGTTTCGCTGATGAAGCTGAAGCTGGTAAACCCGAGCGGCACTTCCGGAACGAAGGTTAGGGACCGTGTGACGAACGGCCCGCCGATCCACCGCCAATGACCCGACGACAGGATCATGGTGATCAGCACCGAGAGGATGATAGTGACGATGAGGAAGTGGTGATGGCGAACCCGGGTCGCGATATACCCGATGGGCAGCGCGAACAGCATCGCAGCGATAACCGCCGAGACGATTGCGCCCCAGGTGTTGAAGCCGAAATAGAAAATGCCAACATTGAAGCCCCAGCAGCCCATCCCGAAAAAGACCGCCTGGGCGAACGACAGCATGCCGCCGTAGCCGTAGACCATGGCGAAGGACATCGCGAAAAGGCCCCAGACGAAAATCTCCGCGATGAAGATTCGCTGGTAGTCCGGGACCAGCCACGGCACCACGACGAGGACCACCGCCAGCCAGGCGAACGCCTGCCGGGGGGTCGGACCCGGCCCTATCCGTTGGCGCGGGGTGCCCTGGGCAACGGTAATCACCCGGTGCTCCGTGCGAACAGACCCTGCGGGCGTAGCAGCAAGACGATGCTCATGAAGATGAGCGAGATGATCCGGGCAGTAGTGGGTTCGGTGAAGCTGGTGAGAATCCCTTCCATGAACGCCAATAGCACGGCGGCAGCGGCCGTCCCGGGCAAGTTGCCGAGGCCACCGATGATGACCGCCATGAAGCACAGGGGCAGGACGTCAAGGCCGAGGCGGAACTCGACACTGGTGATCGGCGCCGCGACCACGCCGCCAAACATGGCCATGGCGATGCCGAGCCCAAAGGTGACAACGAACACCCGGTCCGCCGGCACACCGAGCGAAATGGCGGTCTCCCGATCCTGGCGTACGGCCCGCATCCAAGTGCCGAACTTGGTCTTGTGAAGAAACACGAAGAACACGGAGATTGCCAGGATTGAAATACCGGCCGCGAAGAACCGGTAGAGCGGGTAATCGAACACCCCGACCGGCAATTGGATGCCGATGGGGTCAAGGATGCGCTTCGGCGTGCCGCCGAAGGTCGCCCGCACCCCTTCCTGGAGGATCAGCGATAACCCGAAGGTGGCGACCATGGCAAGGGCCACGGAGTGTTCGATCGGCCGCATGACAAACCGCTCGATAAGGCCACCAGACACAAAACCGATGACCGGCACGATTAAGAAGGCCAACCAAAAATTGCCCGTGTACTCAATGATCGTCCACGCCAACACGGTGCCCACCATGAAGAAGTCGCCGTGGGCGACGTTGACGATGTCGAGCAGGCCGAAAATGATGGAAAGGCCGAGGGCGATCAACGCGATGATCAGTCCCCAGACCAGCCCGTTCATGGCGAGGACAAGAATTAATTCGATTTCCGGCACGTCACCCCCCTGGTCTACCGAGCCGTAAAATCGGCCCCGTCGTTACAGACCTGCTTTCGCCTCCATGGACCACACCGTCCAGCCCGAATTGCCATCAGCTAAAGTACGCTGTCTTGGATGGCCACGGTGCCTGCGACGCAAGGAGTCCAACTCCCTATCTCGATGATGACGCCTTTAGATCGGCTAATCAATTGTGTCTTCCATTAAATGCATTTTATTGTTTGGGGATCGGATCGGCACAAACCTATTTCATGGTACCCCGCGGGCTGGGCGGATTTGGGCTGGTGGTCGCGGCGGCTTATGATAACCACGGCCCAACAAGCGACGGCGGGACTACGTTGCGGCAATCGGGGCACTAGCGAGAATAAGGAGGCGATTAATGATCTATGAAATGCGCACGTACCGGATGAAGGTCCACAAAGGGCCTGATTTCCTCAAGGTCTACGAGGAGAGGGGACTCGCTATCATCAGCAAGTACGCCAAGCTCATCGGCTGTTGGGAGACGGAAACCGGAACCCTCAACGCTGTCGTCTTCATCTGGGCCTACGAGGACTTCGAGCACCGCATCCGGCAGCGGACCAAGCTATGGCGGGACCCGGAGTGGCTGGAGTTCGTACCCTCCATCCGCCAGCACATGGAACACCAAGAAAGTGTATTTCTCATGCCGGCAACATTTTCACCGCTGAAGTGATCGTCAACTCACCGCCCGAAAACTTGACCGTTCGTCGTGCACGACGATGCCTCCGGTGCCCTCTTTGGCTGTAAGAAACGCTATTTTTCGCATAGCCTTTTACCAAACCGCACAATCCACCGAATGTCCGCTTTGGGTCATAAGCGGACCTTTTGCGACTACCCTCAGAATGTCCGCTTTCGGGGGTAAAGCGGACATCACCGGGAGAACTTGCCCCGCTTCGGCGGGGTTTCTTTTTTTGTTACCTAGGGTGTTACCTATGGGCCATTTTGGCGAAAAAACGGGTTTTTGAAAATGCCTGTAACCATTGGTGAGTATGGCACGCCCGGCGGGACTCGAACCCGCAACCTCGGGATTAGAAATCCCGCGCTCTATCCGGTTGAGCTACGGGCGCTCAAATGTCGGGCCGGCGCCTAAAAAGGCCGGTGAAAGCCGAAATTGTCGGCGTAGGTCTTGACTCTTATGCGTCTGGCTTTCGGTTCGTGCAGGCGATAGGTCATGCCGTTCTTCTTGGCGAAGGCAATGGCTTCTTCCTTGTTTTCGAAACGAAGGCGGACCTGCTCCCGGGTATCGGCGGACCCGGTCCACCCCATCAGGGGATCGGTTTCCTTGGCGCTGACCGGCTCGTACTCAAGCAGCCAATCCTTGGTGTTGCGGCGCCCGGACTGCATGGTGGTCTTGGTTGGCTGATAAATACGCACTTCGCTCATGATGGCCTTTTCCGTCGTAAGTTAATCGGGCGAAAGTTGGTCGGGGCGAGAGGATTTGAACCTCCGACCCCCTGCTCCCAAAGCAGGTGCGCTACCAGACTGCGCCACGCCCCGCCCGGCCGGTTCATAAACTGGAAGGTAAGACTTGGGCCGGATCGGCGCAAGCCCGGGGGGCAATCACCGGAAAATCCGGTGTTCGACCCTGTCCCCCGGCTTGACGCCGAGCCTTGCCGCCGTGCCGGCCGGGACTTCGAGAACCGCCCTCACCGGACCCGCCGATTCGATGATCGCCAACGATTCCGGCGTCGTGGCGCGGGCGATGTTGACGATGCGGCCGTCAGGGGTGATGAAAATCATGTCCAGCGCGACAAAGGTATTCTCCATCCACATAGTGACCGGCAGCGTCACCCCGAAATCGAACAGCATGCCGGCGTCGGGGTCCAATTGTTTTCGGCCTTGCAGGCCCTGGGCCCGGTCCTCGGGGGTGGAAACGATTTCGACCCGGAAGCGGTGGCGTTTTCCATCGCCGGTAAGGATGTCCGCCACGTCCCGCTCGAACGGTTCGGCGGCCTTGGCGGCTGCCGGCGGCGGCCATAAGACGGAACCGGCCGGGGCCATGAACGCGGCAAGGATAAAAATAAAAACAACGCGGCCCATGATTGAGGCATAGCCCAATCGCCCCTGCGCCGACAACCTTTCATTGGGGCCGGCGCGCAAGTCGTCAATTGCCCCAAGGGGGCCAATTTTTTCCTAGCTACCGGGGGCCTGCGAAATTATCCTCTGGCTTATGATTCGGGTGTTCCAATGGCCCGCGTCATCCGGGTCAAGGTCCGGTTTTCGCCATTGGAAGGGGGGCGGATTTTGTTGCATGTACTAAGTTTGGGTTTGGTTCTTTTCCTCCTGTGGCTGTTGTTGTCGGGGTTTTTCGCGACCCTGCTCCTTAGTCTCGGAGTGGTTTCCGTCGCTTTCGTGGTGTGGATCGCCCACCGCATGGACGTCATCGACCACGAAGGGCACCCCATTCACCTGACCCTGCGCGCCTTGTTCTACTGGCCCTGGCTGATCGTCGAAATCATCAAGGCCAACATCGACGTCGCCGGCGCCATCGTCCGCCGCCGGATGCCGGTCAATCCCTCCGTGATCGAAGTCAAGGCGACCCAGGAAACCGAACTGGGACAGGTAATCTACGCCAACTCCATCACCCTGACGCCGGGCACCGTAACCATCGACATCGACAAGGACATCATGATCGTTCACGCATTGACCCGAAACGCCGCCGAGGATCTTGAAAGCGGCGAAATGGACCGCCGGGTGACGGCCTTGGAAGCCCATCCATCGGCCGAGGGATTACCGCGCCCCCCGCCCCCGGGAGGCCAATCCAAATGATGTTTGCCGTGACCGCCGCCGCCATCCTCGTGACCATGGTCCTGACCCTATACCGATCGATCAAGGGGCCGACCGTTTATGACCGTATCCTGGCCGTCAACGCCCTCGGTACCCTGACGGTGGTGTTGATATCCGTTTACGGGTTCTTGAGCGGCCGTCCCGATTTTCTCGACCTGGCCCTGGTCTACGCGCTGATCAACTTCATCAGCACCATCGCGGTCTCGAAATACGTCGAATTCTCCCACATGGGCCGTCCGACCGGCGGCGATGAACTGGGAGACATTTGATGGCCCTGTTCCTTGAAATCCTCAGTTGGGGACTGCTGGTCATCGGATCGGTGATGCTGATCATCGGCGGCATAGGCATGGTGCGCCTGCCTGACGTTTTTTCGCGCATGCACGGGGCCGGCATTATCGACACCATGGGCGCGGGCGCGATTCTTTTGGGGCTGACGTTTCAGGCCGGTCTCAACATCGTCACCGTGAAGCTGGTCCTGATCGTCGTCTTCATCCTGTTTACCAGTCCAACGGCGACTCACGCCCTGGCCCGGGCGGCGCTTCACGGCGGCGTCCGTCCCCAGGTGGATGAACCGGTGGACGAAGAATCCGCCAGCCAGGGAGAAACGTCATCGAAGACCTGATTATCATTTCGCTGATGGTCTTCATGGCGGCAACCAGTTTCGCGGTGGCAAGGCTCAGGAACCTGTTCGGCGTCGTCATGCTGACCGGTATTTTCAGCCTCATGTCGGCGGTGCTGTATGTGGTTCTGGATGCCGTCGACGTGGCCTTCACCGAAGCCGCCGTCGGCGCCGGCATCGCCACGGTTTTGATGCTTGGCACCCTGGCGCTGACGACCAGCGAGGAACGGGTTTCCGAGGCCGGAAAACCGGTGTGGGCGCTGGCATTGGTGGTGGCGACCGGGTTGGTCCTGATCTATGGGACTTTTGACATGCCGCCCTTCGGCGATCCATACGCGCCCATCCATCACCACGTCGCGCCCCGGTACCTCGAAAAATCCGGCCAGGAAATCGGCCTTCCAAACGTCGTCACCTCGGTACTGGCGAGCTACCGCGGTTATGACACCCTGGGCGAGGTTTTCGTCATATTCACCGCCGCCTGCGGCGTCCTTCTCATTATCGGCCGGCCGAAACGGGGACGGCGGCGGACGCTCAGGATGAAGGTCGGGGAAATGCGTCACGGCATGAGGCAGAACGTCATCCTGCGGGTGGTCTCGAAGCTGTTGATCCCGTTCATCCTGGTGTTCGCCCTATACGTCCAATGGCACGGCGACTTCGGACCCGGCGGCGGGTTTCAGGCCGGAATCATTTTCGCCTCGGGATTCATTCTCTATGCGCTGATTTTCGACGTTGACACGTCGCGCATGGTGGTTCCCTCCGGGGTAACGCGGTTGGTTTTAGCCCTGGGCGTGATGTTGTATACGGGCGTCGGCGTGGCCGGGTTGTTGCGGGGCGGAAATTTCCTCAATTATTCCGTCCTCGCCGAGGAACAAACCGCCGGCCAGCATCTCGGCATTCTTTTGATTGAATTCGGCGTCGGCCTGACCGTGGCGGCGGCGATGATCACCATTTTCTACACCTTCGCGCGCCAGGAACACTGAGGAAACCGCTGAACCATGGAATTCCTTGGCCTGCTCAATTATTGGATCATCATCGTCCTGATGATGACCGGTTTTTACATCGTCATCGCCCACAACAACCTGGTGAAGAAGATCGTCGGCCTGAACATCTTCCAGGCTTCGGTGTTCGTGTTCTACATCACCATGGCCAAGGTCAAGGGCGGCACGGCGCCGATCCTGGCCGAAGGCATCGAGGTCTATAGCAATCCCCTGCCCCATGTCCTGATCCTGACCGCGATCGTCGTCGGCGTCGCGACGACGGCGTTGGGGCTGGCGTTGGTGATCCGCATTCGCGACGCCTACGGTACCATCGAGGACGATGAAATCGAGGCGCGGGAGAACGAGCTGTGATTGCCGCCCAATATCCCGCTCTGCAAGTCGTCTTGGCGCTGCTGGCGGCGCCCGTTTGCCTGATCCTGCGCCGGCCCCGAGCCGCCTGGGCCGTGGCCACGGTGATCACCTGGATTTCGCTGGCCATCGCCTTGTCGCTGCTGGGCCGGGTGTGGGAAACGGGTGTCATCCTTTACCCGATGGGGGATTGGGCGGCGCCCTGGGGGATCGAATACCAGATCGACACGGTCAACGCCTTCATGCTGGTTATCGTCACCCTTATCGGTTCGGTGGTCATGCCTTTCGCCCGGGCCAGCGTCGAGGCGGAGATCGAGGAAGAGAGAATTTACCTGTTCTATTGCATGTATCTTCTCAACCTGGCGGGGCTGCTGGGGATCGCCATCACCGGCGACGTCTTCAATCTTTTCGTGTTCCTGGAGATTTCGTCGCTGTCGTCCTACGTCATGATCAGCCTGGGCCGGGATCAACGGGCCTTGACCGCCGCTTACCGGTATCTGGTCATGGGCACCATCGGCGCCACTTTCTACATTATCGGCGTCGGCATGATGTACATGATGACCGGTACGCTGAACATGGCGGATCTGGCGACCATCCTGCCCGCCGTCGCCGACAGCCGCACCATCCAGGTGGCGTTGGGATTCCTGACCGTCGGGCTGGGTTTGAAGCTGGCGCTGTTTCCCCTGCATTTGTGGCTGCCCAACGCCTATACCTATGCGCCGTCGGCGGTGACGGTGTTCCTGGCGGCGACGGGGACCAAGGTCGCCGTATACGCTTTCATCCGGATTTTCTTCACCGTCTTCGGCGGGGTGGAAGTTTTCAACGCCGGATTCATTCCCGAAATCCTGGCCGTATTGGCCGCCCTGGCGATGATCGGCGCTTCCGTGGTGGCCATCTACCAGACCGACGTCAAGCGCCTGTTGGCGTATTCCTCGATTGCCCAGATCGGTTACATGGTTTTGGGCATTTCCATGGTCACGGTGACCGGCCTGGCCGGCACCATCGTGCATCTGTTCAACCACGCGATAATGAAAGGCGGCCTGTTCATGGCCATGGGCTGTATCCTGTTCAAGATCGGCTCCGTCCAACTGGACCAGTTCGAGGGCCTGGGCAAGCGCATGCCGGTGACCATGGCGGCCTTCGTCGCCGGCGGGTTCAGCCTGATCGGGGTGCCGTTGACGGTCGGTTTCGTATCCAAATGGTATTTGGTCCAGGCGGCCCTGGAAAAAGGCTGGTGGCTGGCGGTCGCCGCCATCCTGGTGTCGTCCCTTTTGGCCGTCATCTATATATGGCGGGTGGTCGAAGTCGCCTATTTCCGGCCGCCGCCCAAGGGGTCGGCGGAGGTCTCCGAAGCGCCTTTGTCGATGCTGGTGCCGTTGTGGATTTTGATCGGGGCGTCCTATTATTTCGGCATTGACGCCACCCGGACCCTCGACATCGCCTTCGTCGCCGCCGAGACGTTGTTCGGCCCCCCCCAATGACCGTCGAACTGGCCATCATCCTTGCCGTCGCGGTGCCGTTCGCCGGCGCGGTGCTGATCCCCCTCGCCGGGGCCACGCCCAACCTGCGCGAGACGGTGACCCTGGTCTGCGCGGCGATTCTTTTATATCTGGTTTCGGTCATATATCCCGCCGTCGCCGCCGGCGGCGTGCCCGAGGTTTACCTGTTCGAGATGCTGCCGGGGCTTTCCGTTTTTTTCCTGGTTGAACCCCTGGGCATGATCTTCGCCGGCATCGCAAGCTTCTTGTGGATCGCCACCTCGGTTTATTCGATCGGTTACATGCGCGCCCACAACGAGGAAAATCAGACCCGTTTTTACGCCTATTTCGCCATTGCCCTGGGCGCCACCATGGGAATCGCCTTTGCCGGCAATATGCTGACCCTGTTTATTTTCTATGAGGTTTTGACCCTTTCGACCTTCCCCTTGGTTGCCCACGCCGGCACCGAGGATGCGAAACGGGCCGGACGGGTGTATCTGGGCATCCTGCTCGGCACCTCGATCGGGCTCCTGCTTTTGGCCATCATCTGGACCTGGACTCTCACCGGGACCCTGGACTTCACCGACGGCGGAATCCTCGCCGGCAAGGCCGATGGCCTGACGGTGGGGATTCTTCTGGCCCTGTATACCTTCGGCATCGGCAAGGCCGCCTTGATGCCCTTCCACCGCTGGCTTCCCGCCGCCATGGTGGCGCCGACCCCGGTCAGCGCCCTTTTGCACGCCGTCGCCGTGGTCAAGGCCGGCGTGTTCACCGTCGTCAAGGTGGTGATTTATATCTTCGGCATCGATTTCCTGTTCGACATCGGGGTCAGCGAATGGCTGCAATACGTGGCCGCGGCGACGATCCTGATCGCGTCCCTGGTCGCCATGACCAGGGACAACCTGAAGGCCCGGCTGGCCTATTCGACCATCAGCCAGCTTTCCTACATCATCCTCGGCGCCATGCTGGTGACGGATTTAGGCATCATCGGCAGCGGCATGCATATCGCCATGCACGCTTTCGGCAAGATCACGCTGTTTTTCTGCGCCGGCGCCTTCATGATCGCCGCCCACAAGACCGAGATCAGCCAGATGCGCGGCATCGGCCGCGCCATGCCGTTGACGACCCTGGCCTTTTTTATCGGCAGCCTCAGCGTCATCGGCCTGCCGCCCATGGGTGGGTTATGGAGCAAGTGGTATTTGGCGTTGGGCACGTTGGAGGCGGGCAAGTTGGGGCTGCTCGGCGTGCTGATGGTCAGTTCGCTTCTCAACGTCGCTTATCTTTTGCCGATCCCCTTCAGGGGATTCTTCTCCAGTCCACAGGAAAACCCGCCGCCCGAGTCGAGCCACGACCATGATTCGGAACACGGCCACACCCACGATCATGACCGGCCGAAAGGCATCAAGGAAGCGCCGGTGGCTTGCCTGATCGCCATTGGCGTCACCTCGGCCGGCTGCCTGGTGTTGTTTTTCTTTCCCGATCCGGTCTACGAACTGATGCGGATGGTGGTCGCGCCATGAGGACCGTGGGAATAAAGCCATGACACGCAAACCACAAGGCGGAGGCAAGGGCCGGGGCCAGCACAAGGGCCCGGGCCCGGGAAAGGCCAGGGCGCGTCGGAAGGGCGTCGGAGAACGTCCGAAGGTCCGCCCGGGGAACGCCACGACCGAGCATTGGCTGAGGCGACCCGAGACCATTCGCAGGCTTTGGATCGGCGGCCTGTTTGCGCTCGCCGGCCTCGTTGCCGTCGAGGCGTGGGTCTATAACCACGGCTACTTCGGCATCGACGGCATATTCGCCTTCAACGCATGGTTCGGTTTCGCATCTTGCGTCGCCATGATCGTCATCTCCAATGGGTTGGGGAAATTACTCAAGCGCGAGGACACCTATTATGACCTCGATTGACGCCTTCCCTCCCGGCCTAGTCCTCATCCTCGGCGCCTTCCTGCTGCCGTTCCTCCGCGGCACCCTCCGCAACGCGTGGATACTGCTGCTGCCCGTGTTCGTGCTGTGGCTGGTCTGGCGCGTCCCCGACGGCCCCGTGTTGACCTTCGCCTTTCTTGACTACACGCTGACCCCGGTCGAAGGCGATGTGCTGAGCCGCCTGTTCGCGATTATTTTCGCCATCATGGCGTTCACCGGCGCCTTGTTCGCCATGAACCAGAGCCGCGTCGTCGAACTCACCGCGGCCTTCGTCTATGCCGGCAGCGCCATCGGCGTGGTGTTCGCCGGAGACCTCATTTCCCTGTTCGTGTTCTGGGAAATCATGGCGCTGGGATCGACCACGGTCCTGCTGTCGGCCGGCGGCCCGAGATCCACCCCGGCCGCCATGCGCTATCTGATCATGCACGTCATGGGCGGCTCGCTCCTGCTAATCGGTATCGTCGCCCAGATCGACGCCACCGGGTCCATCGACTTCGTGGCCATGAAGCCGGATTCCCTGGCCACCTGGATGATCCTCCTTGGCTTCCTGATCAACGCCGCGGCGCCGCTGCTGTCGGCGTGGCTGCCCGACGCCTATCCCGAGGCGTCGCCGGGCGGCATGGTGTTTCTGTCCGCCTTCACCACCAAGACCGCCGTCTACGTGTTGATCCGCGGCTTTCCGGGCGCCGAGGTGCTGGTCTTCGTTGGTCTCTACATGGTGTTCTACGGCATCTTCTACGCGCTCTTGGAAAACGACATGCGGCGCATCCTGGCGTACTCCATTGTCAACCAGGTGGGGTTTATGGTGACGGGCATCGGGATCGGCACCGAGATGGCGCTCAACGGCGCCGCCTCCCACGCCTTCACCCACATCATTTACAAGGCGCTGCTGCTGATGTCGGCGGGGTCGGTGCTCCACATGACGGGAAAACGCAAGTGCACCGACCTCGGCGGCCTGTTCCAGTCGATGCCGATCACCACGCTGTGCGGCATCATCGGGGCACTGTCCATCTCGTCGTTCCCGCTGACCTCGGGCTTCATCAGCAAGTCCATGATCCCGCAGGCGGCGGCCGACGAAAACCTCATGATCGTCTGGTTCCTGCTCGCCGCCGCTTCGGCCGGCGTCTTCCTCCACGCCGGCATCAAGTTCCCGTGGTTCGTATTCTTCCAGAAGGACTCGGGACTGCGGCCGCCCGACCCGCCGCTCAACATGCGCCTAGCGATGTTTTTCTTCGCCGCCTTGTGCATAGGCCTTGGCGTGTTTCCGGGGCCCCTCTATGCATTGCTGCCGTTCCCCGTCGCCTTCGTGCCGTATACGGCCGCGCATGTGGTCACGATGCTGCAACTTCTTTTGTTCTCGGGCCTCGCCTTCTTCATCTGCCTGCCGATAATGAAGCGCACGCTGACCATAAGCCTCGACGTCGACTGGTCCTACCGCCGCTTCCTGCCCCGCTTGGTGCGTTATTTAGGGGCCACCTTCTCACTCGTGGACAGGAAATTGCGCAACACCTTTATCGGGGTCATCAACAAGGCCATCAACGGCGCCTTCCAATACGTCGGTCCGAAAGGCGTTTTGGCCCGGACCCTTCCCGCCGGGGCCATGATGTTCTGGGCCGTTGCCCTGCTGGCCGGGTTTCTGGTGGCGTATCTGATTTAGGAGCCGAAGGCCCGGCCCCGGGGGAGGCCGTGAGGCCGGGGGCGTCCCCGAAAAAAAACATCGGGAAGGTTATCGGCGACGCCTAACCGCCCAGGAACAGGCGGCCGACTTCGGGGTTTTCCAGCAATTCGTCGCCGGACCCGGCGATGGCGGTCTCCCCTGACACCAGGACATAGCCGATATCGGCGAATTCCAGGCCCTTCTTGGCGTTCTGTTCGACCATGATGATGGTCTTGCCTTCGACGTGCTGGAGGTCATGCAGGATTTCGAACACCATGTCGATGAAGCGCGGCTCCAGGCCGATCGACGGCTCGTCGACCAAAAGCACCTCCGGCTCCATCACCAGGGCGCGGGAAATTTCCAAAAGCCGCCTCTCGCCGCCCGACAGCACGCCTGCCTTGTGGGTCCGGCGTTCGGCGAGACGGGGATATTTTATTAATATCTTTTCCGCCGCCTCCTTGGCCTTTTCGGGCTTGTCCATCAGATAGCCGCCCATCCACAGGTTCTCTTCCACGGTCATGCCGGGAAACACGGATTTGTCCTGAAGGATATAGGCGATGCCGGTGTTCCTCAGTTTCTGGCTCGCCGAAAGCCCGGTGATGTCCTGCTTGTCATCGCCGTCGCCGATCAGGATTTTGCCGCTGAAGATATTGGTGAAGCCGAAAATGGAATGAAGGATGGTCGATTTGCCGGCGCCGTTGGGGCCGATCAGGCACAGGGACTGTTTGCGCGCCACCTGCAGGTTGAAATCATGCAGGATCTCCATCTTGCCGTAGCCGGCGTTCAGGTTCTCGATGGTAACGTAAGGGGCGTTGTTGGCCAGCGCCGCGACCTTCTCGATCGACACCGTTTCGGCCATCTCCTTGGCCTGGCGGGTGACTTCGTCGACCGAAATCACCGCATCGGTGTCGATGGCATGGTAGCCGGTGGCCTTTTCGCCGTCCGGTTTATTCATTTCCTCGGTCATCGCCTTTAATCATCCACCGTGTAATGACCGCCCAGATAGGCGTTGATGACCCGTTCGTCGCTTTGAATTTCGTCCGGCGAGCCGTGGGCGAGAAGCCGCCCGTTGGCGAGGCAATAGATGCTGTCGGCGAGGTTCATGATTACCGGCATGTTGTGCTCGATAACGAACAGGGTCACCCCCATCTCCGCCGCCGCGCGGCGCAACCGGTCGATGAGGCCGTTGATCAGGGTCGGATTGATGCCCGCCGTCGGTTCGTCGAGGAGCAGCAGCCTGGGCTCGTTCATCAGCGCCATGGCGAATTCCAGGAGCTTTTGCTGGCCGAAGGACAGGTCGCCGGAAATCAGTTTGCGTTTTGAATAAAGGCCGACGAAATCGAGCAGTTGTTCGGCCTTCTCGGTCAGTTCCGGCGGATAGTCCCGGAACAAGTCGATGAACCGCTCGCTCCGGTGGTTGACCGAAATCAGCATGTTGTTGACGCAGTTCATCTTCGAATAGATGCGCGTTTGCTGGAACGTCCTGAGCAACCCCAGCCGCGCGATCTTCGGGACCCGGAAATCGGAAATTTCCACGCCCTCGAACTTGATCGAGCCTTCGTCGATGGGATGGTAACCGACGATGGAGTTGAACAGCGTCGTCTTGCCAGACCCGTTGGGGCCGATCAGCCCGGTGACCCGGCCTTCGGGCACCTCGAGGCTGATCTTGTCGTTGGCGATGATGCCGCCGAACGCCTTGGAGACGTCCTTGACTTCGATCATCGCCGTCATTGGGCGGCCTCGCCGCGATGCGGCCTTTCGTCGATTTCCGGGCCGGCAAGGGCGGTGGCGATGGCGCCTTCATCGACCTCGATGCCGAACAGCTCCGGCCATTTTTCCTGCATCCAGCCGAGCACACCCTGCTGGAAGAAGACCACCAAGACGATGATCAGCCCGCCCAGCATCACCCACTGCCAGCCCAGCATGTAGGTCCATGTGACCTCCTTGAAGGCGTGGAATAGTGTCGCCCCGATGACCGGGCCCCACAGCGTGCCCTTGCCGCCGAGCAGGCACATGATGACCATGAAGATGCCGAAGGTGACGGAAGGGAACGCGACCTCCAGGGGCTCGATGAAGCCGATCATGTTGCCGAACACGGCCCCCGACATGCCGAGGAAGAACGCCGCCACGGCGAAGCCGGTGGTCTTGACGCGCATGGTGCGGATGCCCATGCCCTCGGCTTTTTCCTCGTCGTCGCGGATGGCGTTGGCGGCCAGTCCGAAACGGCCGGAAAACATCCATTTGACGAATAAAAAGGTGGCGACGGCCAACCCAAAGCCCATGAAATAGAACATCAACGCGCGGTCGTCGGGTTCGCCGGGAAAGACCGGCAAGGCGATGCCGCCGCCGCCGCCGACGTATTCCCAGGCGCCGGTGAGTTCACCGGCCGACAGGGTCACGCCCAGCGTGCCGATGGCGAAATAGGGCCCGCGGAGGCCAAAGACGACATGGGCGAGGATCACGGCGAACACCACGCACACCAGCGCCGCCGCGATAATCCCGAGCACCAGGCCGGTGAAATACTGCTCCGGCGTGAAATCCACCTTGATGGCGCCGTAGGACGCCGTGTACTGGGCGACGTCGTAATAAAGCCCGATCTGGACGATGGCGCAGGTGTACATGCCGGCGCCGAAGAAGAAGATGTTGCCGAGCGAATTGTAGCCCATCTGCCCGCCCATGATGTCCCAGGTCACGGCGAACAGGATCATCACCCACATCACCGTGATCTGGAACGTATAGGCCGGAAACACGAACGGCGCCGCGATCCCGGCGACGGCGAGAATGCCGTAAAGAGCGAGCTGTTTCTGCTTGAAGGTCATTGAACCGGTTGCCGGTGCCGGCTCTGTTGGATCTGCCGCCACACCAGGATGGCGACCAAAAGACCGACGACGGTGAACTGCTGCAGCTCGGCGCCGAAGACGAAGCCGGAATAAAGCTCGGCCACGCCGAGGCCGAGCCCGGCGATGATGACGCCTGGCAGGTTGCCGAGCCCGGCGGCGGTGACGATGACGAAAGAGCGGATCGAATGGGCGATGCCGAAAAACGGCTGGATCACCCAGATCATCGAGATCAGCGCCCCGGCGGCGCCGCAGATGGCGGCGTTGAGGGCGAACGTGAAGGCGTAGATGCGTTCGGTGTCGATGCCCATGACCTTGGCCGCCCGGGGATCCTGGGCCGTCGCCCGGATGGCCTGGCCCATGCGGCTGAATTTCATGAAGGTAATAACCATGGCGGCCAACAGCCCGGCCAGGATCAGCGAGATGAACCTGATGTTGGCGACCGTCACCATGCCGTCGAAGAACGAGTTGACTTCAAATCCGGATTCGGCGACCTGCACCTCGGGGCCGAAGGCGAGGTTCAACAACTGCGAGATGACCAGCGCCAGGCCGAAGGTCGCCAACAGCGACGTGAACATGTCCTTGCCGATGACGCGGCTGATGATGGTGATATAGATGAACCATCCGAAACCGAACATGACCACGACCGCCACCGGCAGCCCGAAGATGGGGTGGATTGCAGGCTTCATAAACTCGAGGAAAGGGATCGCAGTTGTCGAGATGTGTAGAGCCGAAATCCACAAAAAATCAAAATTAAATGCTGGCATGCCGATCCAAATGTTAACGTCGATTGAGAGCCACCAAGCGATATAGCCGCCCATGATGACGAAGTCTCCCTGGGCCAGGTTCTTGACGTTCATCACCCCCCAGACGAGCGCCAGACCATAAGCCGCGAGGGCGAAGATGGAGCCGACGAAAATGCCGTCCAAAAGCAATTGAATATTGAGCACCGGCACCTGAACAAGAAGCGACAAATTATCCATCATGGCCGGGATGACTCCGAAAAAAGGGTTAAACGGTTCTCCCAAACCGAACCGCCCCCGCCCGAAGGCGGGGGCGGACAGTATTGATTATCTCACCACACCTTAAAAGGTGCTTGGTTGAAAAGCCTACTTCCGCGGCCAATCAACCTTGTGGGACGCCCATTTGGACGGCGCGACCACGTTCAGCTTGCCGTTCTGGATCTGACGCAACACCATCGGTTTGGCGATGTTGTTGCCGGCCTTGGAGAATTTGATGCCGCCGTAGAAGGTCTTCATGTTGGTAGCGGCCAACGCGTCGCGAAGCTTTTCGGTATCGAAGGACTGCGCCCTCTCGAAGGCGTCCTTCCAAACCAGCACCGCGGCCGAAGCCTGAGCCGCCTGATACGGAACGTTCTTGTAGCCGTCGTAGGTGGCCTTGAACAGCTTGTCGTAATCCCCCGCCGTACCGAACGCCGCGCCCGAGTAGTTCAGGGTTTCGGCCCACTGGGTCGGGCACAGGTAGCCATTGGTCGAGTCGCCGAATTTCTTGATTATCTTCGCCGATTCGCAGTGGGTCATGGCGATCATCGGCGTCTTGATCTTCATTTCCTTGATCTGGCGGGCCGCCGTCACCGCGCCCTTGGAATGACCGGAAATCAGCAACAGGTCGGGTTTCAGGGCCTTGACCTTGGTCAGGGTCGCCGACATGTCGCTCAGGTCGCGGGGCAGTTTGTCGTCGATGACGGCTTTCATGCCGAACTTCTTCAAGTCATCCATAACGCCGGCACGGACGTCGAGCGAGAACGGATCGTTCTCGAACGCCATCGCCACCCTGACGCTGGATGGCTTTTTACCGTTTTTCTTGGCGATTTCGGCGGCCAGCGCGATCGAACTGGCCAGGTACTGTTCCGATGTCGAGATCACGCAGAACAAGTACTTGTATCCTTGGGTGAACAGCGAGCGCGAGGCGCCCTCGGCTTCGACCATCGGGATCTTGTACTTTTCGGTGATCGGCGCCATGGCCTTGGTGGTCGCCGAACTGTATGGGCCAAGCAGGAATTTAATGCCGTCCTGCTTAATCAGGCGTTCGGCCAACTGGGCCGTGCGCAGCGGAGTCGATTCGTCGTCGTAATAGATGATTTTCAGCTTGTAGGCCTTGCCGCCGACCATGACGCCGCCCATCTCGTTGACGCGTTTGACGCCCAGGTTATAGCCGTTCTTGGCGTGAATCCCGTTGGTCGAATACTTGCCGGTGAACGAAATGGCGGAACCAAGAATGATGGTGTCGCCCTCGACCTTGGCCGATGCCGGACCCGCCGCAAGAAGGCCGGCCGCGGCAACGCCAAACGTCAGGGCGCGCAGAAACTTCGTACTGATCGACATAAAATATCCTCCCTTGTTTCGCTTCGTTGGCGATCCCCGCCCCTTCCGAACGACATGTCCGGTGGCTGGGGAACGGTGACCTTACCTATCGATAATATCGTCGTCGCCGTTAACCGCAACATGAAAGGAATCAGGCATGATTGCAATGCCTTTGGCTTGGTTTTCGAGGATTTTTCTTCTTCGATGAGGGATCGGGGAGGGATCGGGCGGCCGGGCCTTATTTCTTGGCCGCCGGTTTGGCCCCCGGCACCCAGGCCTTTACCGTCACCGCCTTGCCGGACTGGGTTCGCAGGATTTTCGGTTTCACCACCTGGGCGACGCCAGGGGTCTTTTCGGCGCGGGCAAAGGAAAGCCGCATCGCATCGAGAGGGATTTCCGTCCTTGGGGCGTTTTTATAGGCCTGTTTGTAGGCCGTGGTTTCCTCGACCATTTTGTTCAGCCGCTCGGTGGATTGATGGCCGAAACGCCGCCAGATGCCGTCGAGGAAGGTTTCGACATCATGGGGCAGGAACAGCCTGGCATCGACGTCGGGACGGCCTTTCGAAAACGCCATATAGATGTTGGGTTCGATGGGCCCCATCTCGTCGGCGACGAACGTCGCCGGCATCAGTATGCGGCCGTTGAAGGCGACCGTGTAATAGGCCTGGGCGATAAACAATAGGCACTGGAGTTTTTGCGGCTGCAGATATTGGTTTTCGTTCAGTGCCGTATCGGCAAACCAAAAAGCAATATCGAAGGCGTTTTCCACATCGGCGGGCATCTTGAATCCTCGGAATGGGGACCGGCGTTAGCGCCGCGAACGCCCCATGAATCCCTGGGCTTCACGGCTATCCGATAAATATAAGTTACGAGGAAAGGAATTAAAAAAAAATAAAGCCGGTGGCGCGGAAAACCGCAGTCGGAAAAGCCTTCGAAGGCCCCGCTTCAGGCGATGACATCGACCAGATCGCGCTCGATCTCCTCGGACCCTTGAATGACCCCGACGCCGGCACGATAGGCCGCCTCGGCCTCGATCAGGCGGTTGAACTCCAGCGCCAGGTCGACCCGACCCGATTCGATGATCTGGGCCGTGACGCCGCTCCCTCCGGCCGCCGACGAAGCCGGTTGCCGGCTGACCGCGCGGATCTCGCCGGCCTTAAATCCCGGCGTGTTCTGATTGACGATGTTGGTGGCCGCGACGTTGGCCCTTAGGCCGTTGGCGTTGATCCCCGATACAGCGATGGCGAGCGCCCGGCCGATGGCCATGGGGTCTTTCCTTCATTCAACCACACGATAACCCCGGGAACTCCGGGCAGCCTCTCATGACCAGGCCGGCCCCGGGGAAAAAAATACCACTGCCGGAACCCCGGCGCCGTGACGGCGGTCATAATGAAGATAAAAAAAGAGGCGCCTAGCGCCCTGATCCCGCATTGGGAGGAAAGCCCCCCCTAAAGGACTAGGCTGACGGAAGTCCCCAATACGTAGTTTTCGCCGGAAACCACCCGGGCGTTGGTTTCGTAAATCTCAATCGCCTTGGAGATCAAAGCGGAAAACCGGGGAGCGTTGACATCCCTGCCGTCGCTTTTACCACTCGTAGAGGCTTCCCCGCCTTCGAGCATTGCCGCGAAGGCCTGGGTCGGCGCATTGACCACGCCCGGCTGATGATGCGGTTGACGGTTTCCGCCCTGATGATTGAAGGTAGAGCGGTCTTCCTCGCGGAAACCATAGGCCGCGGAATCAAAGGAAACGTTGGCGCTGGATTGCAGCTCCTCGACGCTGCTCTGGCCTTGGGAGACCACCCGCGTCGGCGGGCCCAGCCGGATTTTCGTAACACTGGCTAAGTTCAGCGGCGGTGATGTCTTGGGTACCGTTGCCATTACCCTATCCGTTCAACCCCAACCCCCTACGCCGGCAGCCCTATAAAAAGCACAGGCAACAAACGTAGGTACATACGCAGTGGGCGCAACTCTGGTGCGCGTACACTACGACATCTAAAAACATATACGGATCAGGGGCAAAGTCAAGCGGAATTGGGTACCTTAAATCGAGGCAAAATAAATTATTAATAAATTATTTCAATGAATTACTTGATTATTATGATATTCGACATTAACCGCCAGAAAGCCGTCGGCGAAGGAAATCGATGACCTTGCCCGGGATTCCGAATTGATGAAGGTTATTGTGCCCGCCACCCGGGATCCAGTGGCTTTCCTTAGGCTGGCGGGCGGCCTCAAAAAGCGTCTTGCCATGGCGCGGAGGAATTATCATGTCGTTTTCACCGGCGAATACGAAAAGAGGGGCCATGATCCTGTCTATCTTGGCCAGCGAATCATAGCGGTCCTTGATCAGCATCCGGGCCGGAACGAAAGGGTAGTGTTCGGCGGCGGCATCGGCCAGGGAAGTGAAAGGCGATTCCAGGACGACGGCGCCGACCGGCCCTTTCGGCGCTTGTTCGAAGGCCAACTGGACGGCTATGCCGGTGCCGAGGGATTCGCCATAGAGCACCCACCGCCCGGGTTTAATCCCTTGGCCGGCCAGGAATTCGAGCTGCGCCCGGCCGTCGGCGTAAAGCCCTTGTTCGCTCGGGGTTCCCGGATTTCCCCCATACCCCCGGTAGCCGACCAAAAGGACTCCGAACCCGGCATCGAGATAGGTCCGGACCTTGATTTCACGCCCGGCGATGTTGCCGCCGTTTCCCTGGAAATAGACCATTGTCGGCTGGCCTTTTTCCGCCGCCTTGTACCATGACGTCAGTTTCAATCCGTCTTTGGTCGTCAATTGGAGCGGCCGCATTTCCGGCAGGCCGCTTTCGGCCGGCGGCGGCAGGTATTGCGACGGGTGGTAGATGAGTTTGTCTTGAATCAGGTACAGGGCCCCGACGATCCCCATGTACACTCCGACGGCAATGGCAATAAGGCTAAACATGGGGTGGCGCCCGTTCACCGGCCGCTCTCAGAGGATGAAATCCAGGGGGACGCGCAACCGGACGCGGACCCTAGCTGCTGAAGTCGTCGGAAACGACCTGCCATTCTCCGTTGGCCTTGAGGCAAGCCATGCCGTTGCCGGACTGGATTTCCTTTTCGAAGGCCACGGTGGTGCGGTACTGGCGGCAATATTGGCCGTTGCCCGCGTAAAACGAGCGGGTGGCGCGGAAAATGCCGGAATTGCCCGTTTCCGGGTTCCGCCAGTCGAGGATTTTGCCGTCTTCGGCCGAGGCCAGGCCTTTCTGGGCCGTTCGGTCATAAGCGGCACGGTCCGATCCCATAAGGGCCCGGGTCGCATAAAACCCGGCCGCCCCGCCGCCCACGGTACCGGCGGTGGCGAACAGGGAATTCATGATGATGCCGCCGCCCAATTGGTATCCCAGGATTCCTCCTACAGCGGCGCCCGCCGCGGTAACGAGCATTTCTTCGCGGGTCATGTCAACGTTGGCGCATCCCCCGAGGGAAGCGGCCAAAACGATGGCTGTCAGTTTTTTCATGGTTTTATTCTCTCCGGGGCTCGAGTTCCAAAATTCGGATATTCGTAAAAAGGGCTTGAAACCTTTTTTTCTTCCGGTTCATCTCCCTGGCAATCATAAACGGCGGCGATAGGAGTGAAAAGCGGGCACAAATCAAGCTTGTGTTCCAAAAAGATCGCTTCTTTACCGTATTTTCCGCATTCCTCTACCGCCAGTTTGGAAATGATTTCGGGCTTTGTACCCATTTTATTATAACAAATCGTTACCAAGGATATGGTTTCCGGCTCTTTTCCGAACGTACTTGAAGCCCGATTGAATTCACCGGGTTTATTTACATACGCCTCCGGAGCCGCGCAGGCCGTGGCCAGAAAAACGGTGCCAAGGCTCATAATCATCAAAAGGGGTCGGATTCCCAGCATCCCGTTTCTATAACGTTTTTCGCCAGTCCATACAATCTAATGCCGATCCTGAGGCTAATGCCGATCCTGGGGCAAATGCCCGATCATGAGGGCCAATGCCCGATCATGAGGGCCTCAAAAAACCATGCCGATCTTTATACACCTGGGACAAGGTTTGGGGTGCCAGAAGGGCGGTTTCGGTATAGGGTCCGGCGGTCTTGTAAACGGGCTCTTGAAGAGGAAAGGGCATGTCCCTACCGCTGATCGTCGGTATTTCTGGCGCCACCGGCGCCATCTATGGGGTCGAAATGCTCCGGGTTTTAAAACGACTCGGACAGCCGACGCACTTGATCATCAGTGAAATGGGCCAGCGGACCATCGACATCGAAACCGGAGTCCCCCTCGAGGAAGTCCGGGCCATGGCCGATGAAGTTCACAATATCAAGAACCTGGGCGCGTCGGTGGCCAGCGGCTCGTGGCCCACCCGGGGCATGGTGATCGCGCCCTGCTCCATCAAAACCCTGTCAGGCATCGCCCATTCCTTTTCCTACAACCTGTTGATCCGGGCCGCCGATGTGACCCTGAAGGAGGGTCGGCCCCTGGTTTTGATGGTTCGCGAAACGCCCCTTCACAAGGGCCATCTGGAGTTGATGGCCAAGGCCTCGGATATCGGCGCCGTCATCCATCCGCCGATGCCGGCCTTCTATCACAAGCCCGAAACCATCACCGATATCGTTCACCAGGGCATCGGACGGGTGCTCGACCATCTGGACGTCGGGCACGACCTTTTCAAGCGCTGGCAAGGGGGGTGAAGGCCGCGGCCCCGACTAGCCGAAACCAATTCAAACAGGCCAAAAGGCCCTTTATAACGGGCCCCGCCGGAAGAAACAGGAACTTTAAAAAATCCATAAAATTGGGGATTGATCGTTTATTTTTACCTTAATTATGGCATTTTTATACGATTTCCTCAAAAACGTCGGATTTTCAGGGGTGAAACAGGACATTTCGCATAAAATCCTGGTTTTATGTGAGAAAATTAGGCCATTGAGGTAAAAAAACAGCCATTTCCCCCGGTCTTTACCCTACGATCACCCTATTTCAAGTTGATAGTCAGACTTTCCCTGACGACTCCCTTGACTTGACCAGGGCGTCGCAAATCTCGCGG
>JADFMB010000183.1 GCA_022564115.1 Pseudomonadota bacterium | reverse complement strand
GGAGCAAAACGGCATCCCGCACCCCCGACTTCAATCCCCAAGGCCGCCTGCCAAAGCGTCCACCGTTTTCGACCATCCTGGTTCCCGACCTCAAGACCGACGGCGTCGTCGGGCCCAGGACCCGCCGGGCGTTACGCATCGCGACGTCGCGCCTGGGCCGGCCCAGGATCGAGGAAGGCTTCGCGCTTGGCCGCTTCGGGCGCTTCGCCCGAGATGTGCAGACCGGCCGCGACGACACCCGGAAACTGGGAACGACGATCGGCAAGGCCTTCGGGCCGTTGTTCCGTCCCCTGGGAACGGCCCTGCCGAAAGAAGGCCGGGTAGAGAACTTGGCCTTTCAGGCCACGGTCAATGACCTGGGGCCCAAGGTCTTCGAGCCCGACGCCTTCAAGCCGATCCTGGAAGACGGCCTGATCGGCCCCAAGACGGAAACCGCCTTCGGCGCCGTCCTGCCCGCCGCCGGGCCGGACAGGTTCACCTCGCGTTTTGGCCATAACCTCGGCTTCTTCGATTTCGACGACTTCGGCCGAACGGGCCGCGCCTTCCCATAACCCGCCCTTTCCGCTATAACCCCGGCCCGGCCAACGCGTACCTAAGAAAGGAGGGCCAAGCGATGATAAAACGCAAGATCCGGCGGCGGAACCCTGTCGCCCGGGCGCTCCGGCGGCTCAGGCCCCAGGTGGTACCGTCCGCCAAGGCCTACCGCCGCAAGCCCAAACATAAAGGTCATTCCGAAATTAACCGGAATGACCTTTTTCTTTTTCCGTTTCTGGATCAGGCGTTCAAAAAGGCTACTCCGCCGCCAGCTTCCGCTTCTGTATAAGCTCAATAATCTCCGCCGCCGCCACCGGAATGTTGGTGCCGGGGCCGTAGACGGCGGCGACCCCCTTTTCGAACAGGAAGTCGTAATCGTGGGGCGGAATGACGCCGCCGCAAACGACGACGATATCCCCGGCGCCGCCGTTGCGGAGCGCGTCGATCAGTTGCGGCACCAGGGTCATGTGCCCGGCCGCCTGCGACGACACGCCGATGACGTGGACGTCGTTCTCGATGGCTTCGCGGGCGGCCTCTTCCGGGGTCTGGAACATCGCCCCCAGGTCGATCTCGAAACCGATGTCGGCGAACGCCGTGGCGATCACCTTGGCGCCCCGGTCGTGACCGTCCTGGCCCATCTTGACCACCTGCATGCGGGGGCGGCGGCCTTCGCGTTCGGCGAAGGCTTCGACGTCGGCGCGGATTTTCCGGAACCCCTCGTCGCCTTCATAAGCCGACCCGTAAACCCCGGTGACGGAGCGCACCTGCGCCCGGTGGCGGGTAAATACCTTCTCCAGGGCGTCTGAAATCTCGCCCACCGTGGCCCGGACCCGGGTGGCGACGATGGAAAGCGCCAATAGATTCCCGTCGCCCGATTCCGCCGCCCCGGTCAGGGCGTCGAGCGCCGCCCGGCACGCGTCTTCATCACGGGACTCGCGGATTTCCTCCAACCGCTTGATCTGTCCCTCGCGGACGGCGGCGTTGTCGATCTCCAGCAGGTCCACGGGCTCGTCCTTTTCCGGCGGGTACTTGTTGACGCCGACGATGACCTCTTCGCCGCGGTCGATGCGGGCCTGCTTGCGGGCCGCCGACTCCTCGATCCGCAGCTTCGGCATGCCGGCGATCACCGCCTTGGTCATGCCGCCCAGGTCCTCGACTTCATCAATAAGCTTGCGGGCCTCGGCGGCGACCGAGTGGGTCAGGCTTTCCACGTAGTAGCTGCCGCCCAAGGGATCGACGACGTTGGTGATTCCGGTTTCCTCGGCGATCACCAATTGCGTGTTCCGGGCGATGCGGGCCGAAGCCGGGGTGGGAAGCGCCAGCGCCTCGTCGAAGGCGTTGGTGTGCAGGCTCTGGGTGCCGCCGAGGACGGCGGCCAGCGCCTCGATAGTGGTGCGGATGACGTTGTTGTAGGGCTCCTTGGCCGCCAATGACACGCCCGAGGTCTGGCAATGGGTGCGCAGCATGGACGAGCGCGGGTCCTTTGGATTAAAGGGTTCCATCAGCTCCGCCCACAACAGCCGGGCGGCGCGGAGCTTGGCGATCTCCATGAAGAAGTTCATGCCGATGTTGAAGAAGAAGCTCAGGCGCGGCGCGAAGTCGTCAACGTCGAGGCCCTTGCCCAGCGCGGCGCGGACGTATTCGAGCCCGTCGGCCAAGGTGAACGCCAGTTCCTGGACGATGGTCGAGCCGGCTTCCTGGATGTGATAGCCGGAAATGGAAATGGAATGGAACTTGGGCATGTTCTTGGCCGTGTATTCGATGATGTCGGCGACGATGCGCATGGAGGGTTGGGGCGGATAGATATAGGTGTTGCGGACCATGAACTCCTTGAGGATGTCGTTCTGGATGGTGCCTGACAGTTTTTCGGGCGCGACACCCTGTTCCTCGCCGGCGACGATATAGCCCGCCAACACCGGCAGCACGGCGCCGTTCATGGTCATCGACACGCTCATCTCATCCAGCGGGATGCCGTCGAACAGAATCTTCATGTCCTCGACGGAATCGATGGCGACCCCGGCCTTGCCGACATCACCGACGACGCGGGGGTGATCGGAATCGAAACCCCGGTGGGTGGCCAAGTCGAACGCCACCGACAGCCCCTTCTGGCCGGCGGCCAGGTTGTCGCGGAAGAACTTGTTGGAATCCTCGGCCGTTGAAAAACCGGCGTATTGACGGATGGTCCACGGGCGGCCCGCGTACATGGTCGCCTTGGGTCCGCGCAGGTAGGGGGCGAACCCGGGCAGGGAATTCACCGCCTCGATGCCCTCCAGATCCTCGGCCGTGTAAAGGGCCTTGACCTCGATGCCTTCGGGCGTTTTCCAGACCAAGTCTTCCGGCGAGCGGTCCTTCAATTCCTCGACCGCGCGCCGGCGCCAGTCCTGCAAGCCGGGGGCGGTCTTTTTCGGGGATTTCCTGGACGATTTCGCCATGCCCTTTCTCAAGCGCGCCATTGAGCCCTTCGGGCTTCCGGATTGCGGAGTATAGGCCAAACCCGCCGCCCCTTGGGCAGTGAAATTTGTGCGAGTGCGAAAAAAATCCCCCGGAATTAAAAAATACCACTTATCCACACAATATGTGGTGTGGCTATTGCTCGATTTTAGCAAATATAGTATTTGTCCATGGGTTCCTTGAAATCCGTTTTTGAACACAGAACAAGGAGGCTTCGACCGCAAAACGTAGGCAGACCCTGGGATCGCCAGCGATAAAGCGCCGAAAAACAAACATGTCAGAAGAATGGACGCCAACACGCATCAGCATCCTCATTGCCTTGTGGGGCGAAGGCCTCACCACCAGCGTCATGGGCGCAAGGCTCGGTGTCACCAAGAACGCCGTCGTCGGCAAGGTTCACCGCCTGGGGCTTCCGAAACGGGGGTCGCCGATCCGGCAAAAGCCGAAACCGGCCCAGATCATCAGCCTCGAGGCGCTCCGGCCCGGCATGTGCTGCTGGCCGGATGGCGAGCCGGGAAAAGAAGATTTCCGTTTCTGCGGTGACCCCGTCGTCCCGGAAAAACCTTATTGCGTCCACCATTGCGAACGGGCCTACGTCAAGAACCTCAAGGACAAGAGGACCGCCGCCTGAACGCTCGGCCCTCGGCGGCGCATTGCGGCCCTTGACCCGAAAGACCCGGGGACTAAGATCGCCCCCATTATGGAACCGATCTCCGTTTCCTTGCCGCTCGGCATTCGGCGAATTACTGGCCCGGCCTCTTTTTGAGGACCGGGTCCTCCCGTCGTCTGTCACCGTTTCAAGGAAAAGGAGGTGCGTCTCATGACCACCTTATCCGGGTCTTTACCCGTTCACCGTCGCCGAACCGCTTGTTTCTCCGTAATCGCCGCTGCCGAACCGGGTGCCATGCCCCGCGTGTTAGAAATTTTTGCCAAGCGCGGGTTGGTGCCGAGCCAATGGCTGAGCTCCATCGCCGGGTTTCACAGCCGGGAACTTCACATCGATATTCAGCTCGAGGGCGTGGATACCCCCGGGACGGGGCGTCCCCGCACCAAGGTGGAGACCGCAGCCACCAAAGTCAATAAGGATGCCGAGCGGGAATCAGTGGAGCGAGTTCGGCAGGCGGAGCTTGACCAGCGCACTGGCGCCGCAAAGATCCAGCGGTTGAATGTGGAACTGGATACGCTTCAGGGGTACTTGTCGTCGGGGCTGGGGCTCCCCACGGATTCCTCGGAGGCAACCGAGCAGCGCGCACGTACCAAGGAACAGATTCTCAAGGTCAATGAGGAGCTTTTGACCCTGGGCGCCGGGATCTCTCGGACGATCCTGGAGCGTGGGTTCGAGATTGCCCTGAATGCCAGTCTCGCGACCAAGCAGAATGCCCAGACCAAGATCACGACCCAGAAACAGTTGGACATCTCGGCAGCGAAGCGGGAACAGGCCGTCAAGGTGCGTGACCAGCAGTTACCCGTACAGGTAGCACGGTTCGCGGCGGTCCACGGTGAGAAGATCATCGATGCGGGGCTGGCCGAAGGCCTATCTCCAAAAGCAATGGTGGATCGTCTCTTCATGCTGCACAATGATGCAGATATGTCCAATCCGAAGGCTCGGGGTTTTGGCCTCATGCGAGCGATGGCCCAAAATGAAGGGCAGGACTCGGAGCTCCTCAACAAGGTTCAATCGAAGCTCGGGCCGTTCGGTATGGCCACCCTGGATGCCATGGTTATGACCATTGAGGGCTATGGCGACCAACTTGGGGAGCCAGCATCACCTGAGATCGGAGCCTATCGCGATGAGGTCTTGTCTCGTGCCTCCTCCCGACTGGTGATGGGCCATCAGAACCGTGCCTACAGCGCCATCCAACTGGGA
>JADFMB010000182.1 GCA_022564115.1 Pseudomonadota bacterium | reverse complement strand
GCGGACGTGCGTTCGCTGCTGACGGTCATCACCGTCACCTTATCGGCCGCCTTGATCAGCGCCATCGCCGAGCCGACGGCGCGCGCCGATTGCGGGCTGCCGTTCCAGGATATGGCGACGTGCTTGCCGAAAGACCCGGCGCCGCCGAAGGGCACCACCAGCACCGGGCGTCCGGTGTCGAAAAGCGCCGCGTTCAGGGTCAGGGTCGTCGATACGTCCGATGTCGCCGTCGGCCGGCCGACGACGATCAGATCGGCAAGCCTGCCCTGGCGGGCCGTGACTTCGTCCTCGCGGCCGACTTCCTCGCTCCACGACGCCGAAGCCCCGGAGGCCCCGGGCTTGTCGCTGACCTTGATCGACAACTCCTCGACCAGGGCGTCGAACATTTGCCGCCCCCTGGCCGCCCTCTCGCCGCCATCCTTCTCGGCCGCCTGGATCATGTCCTCGATCATCGACACCGACATGCCTTCGCCGAGAAGCGGAATGGTGTCCTTGGGGTCGGACCGCACATTGAGGACCCGGACGTGGGCGCCGTGGTCCTTGGCGAACCTGAGGCCCAATTCCATCACCGGTCTGGCCGCTTCCGACCCGTCAAGGGGAACGAGTATGGTTCGGATGGTCATTTTCCCCTCCTTCCCGCCGCTCCCATCATGGCCGCGGACAAGGCAAAATAATAGCGTCAAATACCGATTTACGCTACGGAATGCCCGCTTGCGCGCCGATCAGGCCGAGTCCGGCTTTCAGGGTTTCCTCCCTCGGCCCCGAACTGTCGACGCGATGCCATTCGATGGGGCCCAGGTCATAGGTCAATTGCAGCTCCAGAATCCCGGCGTCGGCGTCCGAAATATTGCGTTGGCGCTCGGTCACCCGCCGGGCCATGACTTCCGCCGGGGCTTCCAGCCACAGGCCACGGAAAGGCACTCCGGCCTGGTCGGCCACGCGCTCAATGGCGCGGCGGCTTTCCGGTTTGGCGAACACGGCGTCGGCGATCACCGACTGCCCGGCCCGAAGCGCCGCCAGCACTTCTTCGTACACAGCCTCGAATGTGCGTTCGGTCATTGCGGCCGAATAGCCCTGGTTGCCCAATCGCTGGGTCAGCGGCACGCCGGCCAGGCGCTTGCGGGTGGAATCGCTGCGCACCACCCGGGCCCCCGGCGCCACGCCCAGGAACGGCGCCAATTCCCGGGCCATGCGCGATTTGCCGCTGCCCGATAGTCCGCCGACGGCGATCAGGCGGGGCGGTTCCGGGGCCAGGTAATTCAGCGCCATGTTCAGATAATCGTTGGATTCCTCCGCCCGGGCCCGGGCCTTTTCGCGGTCCGACAACGCCTCCGCCTGGGCCGCGTCGACGTGCGAACGGATGGCCGCGCGCATGGACAGAAACAACGCCATCACCGGCAAGCCGCCGGCTTCCCCGGTGCCGTCGCCGGTGACGTCCAGATAGCGGTTGAAAACGATATTGGCCAGCCGCCTGAGACCCCGGTGGTCGAGGTCCATGAGCAGGAACGCCAGGTCGTAAAGGACGTCGATGGTGGCGAAGGCGTCGTTGAATTCGATGGCGTCGAAAAGGGTCGGCCGGCCGTCGACGATGCAGATATTGCGCAAATGCAGGTCGCCGTGACAGTGCCGGACCCGGCCTGAATCGCGGCGGCGGTCAAGCACCGGGGCCAGGGCTTTTAGCGCCTTTTGCGATGACTCGGTCAGGGTTTCCGCCCGGGCCCGGTCGAGGATGCCTTCTTCGACCCCGGCGAAGCATTCGGCGTTGCTGTCGATAATCATGGCGATGCCGTCGCCGCCGCCGCCATCGGCGCGGGATGCGGCGTTTTGGTGAAAGTCGGCGATGGCGTCGGCCAGGTCTTCCATCATCGCCCGGCCGAGGCCGCCTTTCCGGGCCAACCGGTCGAACAGGGTGTTTTCGTCGAAACGTTTCATTTCGACCACCCAGTCGACGGCCTCCCCGTCGCCGTCCAAGGCCAGGGTCCCGTCCGCTTCCCGCGTTATCGCCACCACGCCCAGATATATCGACGGCGCGGTGCGGCGGTTGATCCGGACTTCGGCCTCGCAGGCCAGGCGGCGCTTCCCGGGCGTCGAAAAATCAAGATAGGGAAAGGTGACGGCGCGTTTCAGCTTGTAAACGCGCCCGGGCCCCAAAAACACCAGCGACACATGGGTTTCGATCCTGTCCACGGTATCGGCCCCGGGGCCGAAAACCGCCGGGTCGGAAAGCAACCGGATGATTTCGTCCTGGATGTCAGGTTGGGAATCGCCATTGCCGGACGCCGAGGTCAATGAAAAACCGCCTGTTCTTCTTCCACGCCCTCGGGATCTTCGTGAATCAGGACCTCGGCGTTGGGAAAGGCTTCCAGGACGTTGGCTTCGACGGCGTCGGAAATCGTATGGGCAGCGAGCAGCGATATGTCGCCGTCCATCTCCAGGTGCATCTGGATGAAGACCCGGTTCCCGGACGACCGGGTACGCAGGTCGTGAAGCCCTTTGACTTCCGGGTGGGACAACGCGATGTCGAGGATCTTCTGGCGCTCGCCGTCCTCCAGTTCCCGGTCCATGAGCATTTGATAGGCGATGAGCCCGATCCGCCGGGCGCCCCAAAAGATGTAGCCGGCGATGATCAGGGCAATGAGAGGATCGGCCAGGGTCCAGCCGAAGGCGCTGACCAGCCAGAGCGATAGGATGACGCCGGCGTTGACCAGGATATCCATCTGGTAATGAGCTGAATCGGCGGTAATGGCGATGGAGCCGGTTTTGCCGACCACGTAGCGCTGAAACACCACCAGAATCAGGGTCAGGACGATGGCCAGCCCCATCACCGCATAGCCGACGTCGGTGTTTTCGATGGTCCGGGGGTTGAACAGCCTTTCGCCGGCTTCGATGACCAGGAAAACCGCCGAGCCGCAAATGAACGCCGCCTGCGCCAGCCCGGCCAGCGGTTCCGCCTTGCCGTGGCCGAAGCGGTGTTCCTTGTCGGCGGGTTCCAGCGCATGGCGGACGGCCAGCAGGTTCAACAGCGAGGCCCCGGCGTCCAAAAACGAATCAATCAAAGTCGACAGCAGGCTGACGGCGTCGGTCATCAGCCAGGCCGCGAACTTGGTGACGATGAGGACCACCGCCACCGCTACCGAGGCATAGGTCGCGAGGCGCATCAGGCGGCCGGCCTGGTCGGAGGGCAGCCGGGCGCCGGCCGTCGTCGGCTTGTTTGAATCGGTGGTCGCGTCGGGCATATCGAAACTAAAACCTGGACTTAAGGAAAAAGCCGCTCCGTTGTCCAACCGTCGTCGGTCCGATGATACACCAGGCGGTCATGCAAACGGAACTTTCGCTCGGTCCAGAATTCGATCATTTCGGGAAGGATCCGGTATCCGGACCAGAAATCCGGCCGCGGCACCGGGCCGACGTTGAACTTGGCGGTGAACCCGGCGGCCCTTTTCTCCAGCTCGAAGCGACTCTCCAAGGGGCGGGACTGTTCCGACGCCCAGGCGCCGATCCGGGCCGTCCGGTCGCGGGATTGGAAATAGGCGTCGGCCTCCTCAATGCCGACCGGCTCGACGGGTCCATCGACGCGGACCTGGCGGCCCAGGGATTTCCAATAAAAACAAAGCGACGCCCGCGGGTTGGCGGCCAGTTCCTCGCCCTTGCGGCTTTCGGTGTTGGAGTAAAAAACGAACCCGTTTTCGTCGACCGCCTTCAACAGCACCATGCGCACGGACGGGCGGCCGTCGGGAGTTGCCGTCGCCAGCGCCGCGGCGTTGGGGTTGATGGGCTCTTGCGCCTCGGCCTCGGCCAGCCATCCCTTGAATTCGGCGATCGGGTCTTCGGGTTCGGTGATGGTCATCACAGCCAAACATTGCATCAACGTGTTATTAACCAAGCAAGGCTACCCTCACCGGCGAAGGCTCGAAAGCTCTCGCGTTTGTGAGTCGAAAAAGGCTCAAATTTTTGCCATAATATTAAGGTCAGGGTGTATGCCTAGGGAAGGTTCGCCCACCCGTTTTGTCAAGCATCAGCTTATCAGAGGTCCGTAAAATGCCTGTAATGAAAAGCGTCTATAAAATCACCGCCGTCCTCGTCCTCGCCGTGCCGCTGGTCGCCTGCCAGTCCATGCAGGACAACCCCAAGCAAGCCGGCGGCACGCTGCTCGGCGCCGGTCTCGGGGCCCTCGTCGGTTCGCAGGTCGGCAGCGGCAAGGGACAGTTGGCCGCCGTCGCCATTGGCGCCCTGGCCGGGGCCTGGGCCGGCAGCGAAGTCGGCAAGTCCCTGGACAAGGCCGACCGGCTTTATGCCCAGCGCAACGCCCAGGACGGCCTGGAATACAGCCAGACCGGCCAAAGCAAGGCCTGGCGGAACCCGGATTCCGGAAATTCCGGCACCATTACGCCGACCCGCACCTACCGCACGGCGGAAGGCCGGAATTGCCGCGATTTCGAGACCACCATTTACGTCGGCGGCAAACAGGAAACCGGCACCGGCCGTGCCTGCCGGCGCACCGACGGTACCTGGCAGATCGTCCAATAGGCTCTTCCGAGCCCAAACCGCGAAGCCGGCCCGCCTTGGCGCGGTCTTGGTGCGGCGTGGACCCTATGCCATAGTCCGGGGCGATGAAGGACCCTTATGAAATCCTCGGCGTATCGCCCGGCGCCAGTGCCGAGGAGATGAAAAAGGCCTACCGCCGGCTGGCCCGCGAGTGCCACCCCGACAGCGACCCCGGTAATCCCTGGGCCGAGGACGAATTCAAGGAGTTGTCCACGGCCTATGACCTGTTGTCCGACCCCGGCCGCCGACGGCGCTATGACCGTGGCGAAATCAGCGGCGACGGCACCCGGCGGACGCCGTCGCCATCGAAATCAAAACCCGCACGCCCCAAGGGAACGCCGGGGGGGACATCAAGGCCAGGGGAATCAAGGAAGGCAAAAGC